>NZ_JBHLWY010000023.1:0-65799 GCF_042432615.1 Bhargavaea ullalensis | reverse complement strand
AAGGATGTTCAGGAAAAAGAAAAACTGTAGCCAAAGGAGCATTAGGCTCACTTTGTCTACAGTCTGAAACCGCTTCCGCCGTATGTGGCGGAAGCGGTTTGGCCGTTGGTCCGGAAACCGTCAGTCGAAGTCGTACCAGAGGACGGCCATCGTCCCTTCGCCGGCGTGGGCGGCAAGGACGGAGGCGATGTCACCGGTCTCCACTTCAAGGCCCGGCATCGCGCTGATCATCTGCTCCTTGAGACGGCCGGCTTCTTCCGGGCTGTCGGCGTGCATGAGCCGGATCTTCCGGCGGCCTGCTTCGTAGGCGGCGCCGACCTGGTCGGCGAGATAGCGGAAGGCTTTTTTCTCGGACCGGACCTTGTCGATGACCTCCAGTTTGCCGTCCGGGGAAATTTCGATGATCGGCTTGATTTTCAGCATGCTGCCGAGGTAGAACTGGACGCTGCCCATGCGCCCGCCTTTGTACAGCTGATTGAGCCGGCCGATGTAGATGAATGAATGTGCGGTTCCGGCACGGGAGTTGAGGATGGCCGTGATTTCATCCCGTTCCTTTCCTTCGGCCTGGAGCTTCATTCCGAGCAGGACGAGGCCGGTCAGGCCGTGGGAAACTGATTTGGAATCAATGACCTTGACGTCGAACCCGCTCAGCGCGGCCCCCGATACGGCCGAGCCATAAGTTCCGCTCAGCTCCGACGCCAAGGTGATGCAGACGCCCTGCTCGTACCGGCCGGCAAGATGGTCGAACAGTTCGGCAAACCGGCCGGCGGACGGCTGGGAAGTTTTCGGGAGGTCGTCGGATGTGCGGATCATTTCATACAGCTGCACCGGCTTCAAATCGATGCCGTCAATGTACTCCTTGTCCCCGAAAATGATGTTCAGCGGCACGACGTATAAGTCCGGATGGCTTGCCAGTTCATGCGGGATGTGGGCTGTGCTGTCCACGATCCACGCGATCTTCTTTTTCTCCATGCAATCTCCTCCCGTCTTTTCCTGATTGTTTTCTTCACTATAGCATATGGGCGGAACAGAGAATTGATGAAACAAAGAAAAGCCGATGTTATGTTGCCATAACATCGGATCTAAGATAAAAATGCATTATCCACACGAAAGCATTTACCGGTCCAGAGTCTCCCGGAAGTCGTCCCGGTGTCGGATCAGGACGAGGGAGGCCGCAATGAGCAACGGCCAGGAATCGTCCAGCCGTCCGTTGAACAGGAGGGCGAGCGTCCAGGCGGCAAATCCCGCTGGCATCGCAAGGACCGCATTCCGGTAAGGGAGCCAGGCTGCGGCCGTTCCGATGATCAGCCCAACCACTGTGACGGGCGAGAAGGCGAGCGCGGCACCGAGAAACGTGGAAACGCCTTTCCCGCCCTTCCGTCCGAACAGCGGAAGCACATGTCCGGACACCGCCATCAGCCCGCCGGCCGCAACAAGCGCTTCCGGCATTCCGAGCGCCCGTCCGGCGATCACCGGAGCCGCGCCTTTCAATGCATCGACAAGAAAGACGGCCAAAAATCCGGTTATGCCGAACAGTCGGCCTGCGTTGCGTGCACCGGGATTCCCGCTGCCTGCAGTCCGCGGGTCTGCGCCTTTCAGCCGGCCGACCGCGACGGCCGCCATAAAAGTGCCGACGAGCCAGCAAGTCGCCAAATATGCAACGGTTTTCATAAACATCGAATGCACCCCCGCTCTTTGCTATAATCAAGGGGATCATAGAATGAAGGAGAATGTTGCAAATGAATCCGACATCCACATCCATGGGCGTCCGACAAGCCGTCACCGAACGCCGGTCCATCAAGAAGTTCAACGGGGAGCCCGTTCCCCGCGAAGCCGTCATGGAGATCCTTTCCGATTCCCGGTTCGCCCCGAACCACGGCAAGCGCGAGCCGTGGCGCTTTGTTGCCGGAGCGGGAGAAAACCTGAAGGACATCCAGGAGCTCATCCGGGAGTTTGCGCTTCCGACTTGGCGCGACATGACGCCGGAAGCACTCGAACGCCAGTCCGGAAAGTTCATGGATCCCGGTGCGATCGTGTTTGCCGTCGTTCCGACCGATGCGCGGCAGAAAGAGCGGCTTGAAGATTACATGGCGATTGCCGCTTTCATGCAAAACGCCCAGCTCCTCGCGTGGGAGAAGGGGATCGGCACGTGCATCAAGACACCGGCCTACCTGGATCATCCCAAATTCCGCGAAGCGCTGGGCGCAAAAGCGGGGGAGCGGGTCATCGCCATGCTTCAGTTCGGCCATTACGACGCATTGCCGAAAGAATGGGCCCACACCCCGATTGAAGATAAAGTGATGTTTTATTCGGCGGACGCAAGCGCATCCGACACTTCGAAATAATAGTCGCCGATCACCCGGAGCCCCTTATCGAAGTTTTCCAGATGGAAGTGCTCGTTCGGCGCATGGAAGTTCTCGCTCGAAAGGCCGAAGCCCATGAGGACAACCGGAAGACCGAGAATTTCATCGAACGCCGCCACGATCGGAATCGATCCGCCGCCGCGAGTATAGGCAGTCGGGACCTTGTACACAGCTTCATACGATTTGCCCGCAGCCTGGATGGCCGGGTGGTCGTACGGGGTGAGGAACGGCTTTCCTTTATCGAATTCCGTGACGGTCACGTCGACACCGGCAGGTTGATGCGCTTCGATATGCGCCCGGAGCTTGGAGACAATCTCATCCGGATCCTGGTCGGGTACGAGCCGGCAGGTGATCTTCGCGCCGGCTTCCGCAGGCAGGACAGTCTTGATGCCTTCGCCCGAGAATCCGCCAAAGATGCCATTGATCTCAAGCGTAGGGCGGATCCAGGTGCGCTCCGTATATGAATACCCAGGTTCACCGAAGAGCTCCTTCACACCGAGCTCTTTTTTCTCTTTTTCCTCGTCGACGCCGAGCTTGGCATATTCCGCCCGCTCTTCATCGCTTGCAGGCCGGACATTTTCATAGAAGCCGTCGACCGTAATGGTGCCTTCCTTGTCTTTGAAGGAGGCAAGAAGTTCCACGAGCGCATCGATTGCATTGCGCACCGCACCGCCGTACAGGCCGGAGTGAAGGTCGCCCTTCGCGCCTTTTACATCAATCTGAATACCGGCGAGGCCGCGCAGCCCGTAGCAGACGGCCGGCTGTCCGGGTCCCTGCATGCCGGTGTCGGAAATGACGATGACGTCTGCGGCAAGCTTGTCCTTGTGGTCCTCGACGTATTTCGGAAGGTGCGGGCTGCCGATTTCCTCTTCGCCCTCGATGCAGAACTTCACGTTCACAGGGAGGGTGCCGTTCGTCTTGAACAGCGCCTCGACTGCCTTCACATGCATGAACACCTGCCCTTTGTCGTCGCTCGCGCCCCGCGCATACAACTTGTTGTCGCGCACTTCCGGCTGGAACGGTTCGCTGTCCCATAGATGAAGCGGGTCGACGGGCTGTACGTCATAATGACCATAGATGAGGAGTGTCGGCTGGCCTTCCGCATGCAGCCAGTCCGCGTACACAACCGGATGTCCCGGCGTGTCGTCGATCGAAATGTTCTCCAGTCCGGCTGCTTTCATCGAGCCGGCCAGCCACTCGGCCGCCTTTTTCATGTCCGGCTTGTGTTCGGAAAGGGAGCTGATGCTCGGAATGCTGAGGAAATCTTTCAGTTCTGCAAGGTGCTCGTCGCGATGTTCCTCGAAATAGCGGTCCAATTCTTTGAGATGATCCATATGAACACTCCTTCTTTGATTCCATAATCTAAAATCAAGTATAACAGAAAGGGCGGAAAGCGGATTCATTTGCCTTTTTTGAGGGAAGTATTGTGGTATGATGGGAAAAAGTAATTTGAATTCATCGTAAACTCGGCTCTTCAGCCACGGGAGGAATGGCCTTTGTTTATCATCTTGGGTGTTCTGTTGTTCCTGTCCTTCTTCTTCTCGGGCAGCGAAACGGCACTGACCGCCACGAATAAGATGAAAGTGCAGCTCCGCGCCGACCAGGGCGACCGGAAAGCGCAGAAGCTGCTGAAGCTGATCGACAAGCCCGACCGCATGATCACTACAATTTTGATCGGCAACAATATCGTCAACATTCTCCTGCCGACCCTCTTGACGGCAATCGCCATCGACAAGGGCTGGCAGGTCGGTGTGGCGACGACGATCCTGACGATTGCGCTCATCATCTTCGGGGAAGTGTTGCCGAAGACGATTGCCGCCACTTTTTCTGAGCGGGTGGCTTATCTGGTGTTCCCGGTGATCCGGATGCTCGTCATCGTGCTTTCGCCGCTCACTTACCTGCTGTCCTTGTTCACCAATGTCTTCATCCGCATTATTTCGAGGGGGGCGGTGACGGAAGCGACGCTGACAAAAGAGGATCTCCGGTCCATGGTCGACATCGCCTCGACGGAAGGCACATTTGAAGAAGCGGAATCCATCCGGCTGAAAGGGATCCTCGACTTTCCGGAGAAGGACGTGTCCGACGTCATGTCGGCACACCGGACGGAAGTGGTCGGGGTGCCGCTGGATGCGACCTACGAAGAAGTGCGGGACACGATCCTCGATCACTGGTACACGCGTTATCCGGTCTACGTGGAGAATATGGACAACATCGTCGGCATGTTTTATTCCAAGGCGCTCATCGAATGGTCGATGAAGCCGCAGATGAAACTGGAGGACATCATGGACAGGGAACCGCTCTTCGTTGTGGAGACACTGAGCGTCGAGCGGGTGTTCCGGATGATGCTCATGAAGAAGAAACACATCGCCGTCGTGCTCGACGAATACGGCGGCACGCTCGGCATCGTCACCCATGAAGACATCATCGAGGAAATGATCGGCCAGGACATCGAAGACGAAACCGACCAGGAAGACGAAGTGCTCGTCTACGAAATGACCGATTCGAAGCTTGAATGCTCCGGCCGTCTGGAGCTGGACGATGTCATGGAGTCTTTCCGGAAAGAAATGCCGGGCGAGCACGAAACCGTCGGCGGCTTCGTCCTCCAGCAGCTTGGGCATATCCCCGAGCCCGGCGAAAAGTTCACAGCCGGCAATCTCGACATCATCATCGAAGAAATGAACCGCAACCGCATCACCCGCATGCTCATCACCAAGCGCAGCAATGGGCTGGAGGAAGCGGCGGGAACTGAAGAATGAACCAAGAGAGGCCGCCCGGTGTATCCGGGCGGCCATTTTGATGCGGATCGGGAGATGGGAATCGGGTTTCGCGCTTAGAGAAGGAAGATCGCACTTAGCGGTGAGGATTCGCACTTAGAGAGGGGAGATCGCACTTAGCGGTGAAGTTTCGCACTTAGAGAAGGAAGATCGCACTTAGCGGTGAGGATTCGCACTTAGAGAAGGAAGATCGCACTTAGCGGTGAAGTTTCGCACTTAGAGAAGGAAGATCGCACTTAGCGGTGAAGTTTCGCACTTAGAGAGGGGAGATCGCACTTAGCGGTGAGGATTCGCACTTAGAGAAGGGAGATCGCACTTAGCGGTGAAGTTTCGCACTTAGAGAGGGGAGATCGCACTTAGCGGTGAGGATTCGCACTTAGAGAAGGGAGATCGCACTTAGCGGTGAGGAATCGCACTTAGAGAAGGAAAATCGCACTTAGCGATGAAGTTTCGCACTTAGAGAGGAGTGATCGCACTTAGCCGCCCGTGTTCGCACTACAAGATCGCGGATCCCGCCTTTCTCCCTTTCTTACAGCTTTGTAATGTCGCTGAAAGAGAATCCGATGGAGTGCAAGGCGGACAATATAGGACAATGAGGTCAACAACGATCTAACGAACGGAGGGATCGGCAATGGCCGGTCAACAAGTTGAACTCATTTACGCAGAATATGAACGATTCATTTATCATCTTTGCCTGAAGCTTACGCGCAACAAGGATGAGGCGGAGGACCTCATGCAGGATGTCTGGCTCAAAGTGGTGCGCAACGAGAAGTCGCTGGAGGGTGTGGACCATGTGAAGGCGTGGCTGACGACGATCTGCATGAACACGTTCCGCGACCGCTACCGGAAGACGGTCCGGCGCAGCCAGCATGTGATGGAGCAGCCCGAGACGCTGGACGTGCCGATCCTGGACCTCGTTCCGTGTTCGGCGCCGACCGCCGAGGACTTGCTGGAGCGCGACGACCTGCGCGACATCGTCCAGTCGAAGCTGGGCGAGCTGGACGCCATTTACCGCAATACGGTGCTTTACTTCTATGTGAACCAATACTCGCTCATCGAAATTGCGGAGCTGATGAAAGTGTCGATCGGCACGGTGAAGTCCCGCCTGTTCCGGGCAAAGCAGCGCCTGAAGGAAATGATGTTGCTGGATGACCAGGCCGCCGGATATGTCGGAGCCTAAAATAGAAAACATTCAAGCCGGATCCTTTGAGGATGCGGCTTTTTATCTTGCGACACCGATAGGACGCACTTGCCCCGCCCGGGTTCCCCGATGATGCCAAATAAATCACGTCCCGCACTCCGTTTTCCGCCCGGCCGGAAGGGGAATGAACAAGCAAGACAGACGGGAGGCGGCATTCATGGGAAAGAAGAAGAAAAAGGAGTGGGGGACCGGGCGCAGAATCACCACGATCCTGATCGCGTTGTTTGCTCTTTTGTACATCGGCGTATTTTTATGGCATACATACAAGCCGCTGCCGGCCGGCACGAGCTATGACGGCGAACTGCGCCGGACCAACGACGTGGAGATGCTGACGGATCTGACTTTTTCGCAGACCGAGTCCAAGAAAGGGATGCAGCATGAGAATGAAATATTCGATGAAGTGTTCGCGATGATCGACCGTGCGGAAGACTTCATTGTCGCGGATTTTTTCCTTTACAACCGGTATTATGACGAAAACGAGAATTTCCCGAAGCTTGCCGAGGAGATGACGGAAAAGCTGGTGCAGAAGAAACGGGAAAATCCCGACATGCCGATCGTCTTTATCACCGATCCGGTCAATACGGGCTACGGATCTTACGAAACGAAGGAAATGCAGGAACTGGAGGCTGCGGGGGTTGACGTGGTCGTCACGAAGCTCGACCCGCTGCGGGACTCGACGCCGCTTTACTCGGGCGTATACCGGATCTTCTTCGGGTGGTGGGGACAGGATGGAAAGGGCTGGCTGCCCAACCCGATGGCGAGCGAGGCGCCGAAAATGACCGTCCGCTCTTATCTGAAGCTGCTGAACGTGAAGGCGAACCACCGCAAAGTGATCGTGACCGAAGAAGGCGTGCTCGTCAACTCGGGGAACCCGCATGATGCAAGCGGCTGGCACGGCAACGTCGCGTTCAAGGCGGGCGGCGAAGTGATCAACGACGTGCTCGAGGCGGAAGAAGCGGTCTCCCGATATTCCGGCGGGCCGGAGAAGCTGCCGCGCACCGAAGCGAAGGAGGAGCCGGACGGCCGCTACGGTGTCCAGTATGTCACGGAGTCGAAGATCTACGGCCATGTCCTGAAAGATATTCAAAAGGCGGGGAAGGGAGATGAAATCTGGCTGGGCATGTTTTACATCGCCAACCGCGATGTGATCAATGCGCTTTATGACGCGGCCGACCGCGGGGCGGATGTGCGGCTCGTGCTGGATCCAAACGAAAATGCATTCGGCAACAAGAAAACCGGTCTGCCGAACAAGCCGGTCGTCGAGGAGATGCTCGAGGATTCCGGCGGCAAGATCCGGGTGAAGTTCTACAATACGGTGATCGGGCAGTACCATACGAAGCTCGTCTACGTGAAGACGGGGGACGTCGCCTCGATCTCGAGCGGCGCAGCGAACATGACCGACCGCGCGCTTGAAGATTATAACCTCGAGTCGAACATCCGGATCGAGGGCGCGCCCGACCTCCCGCTCTTCAAGGAAATGGACGACTACTTCAACCGTCTATGGACAAATGAAGACGCGCTCTTCACGATCGACGCCGAAGAAAAGCTGAACGGCTTCTCGCAGTTCCAGCGGATCATCTACGGACTGCAGGAACTTCTGAAGCTGACCACGTACTAAAATGCATCCACATAAAAACGGCCTGCACACCGATGGTGGCGTGCGGGCCGTTTTCATTCAAGGGCGTCCAGCTGCCGGTTCAAGCCGGCAAGCCTTTGTTCCATCGCGGCAAGCCGTTCTTCCGCCTTCGCCACTTGATCGCCGTGCCCGGTCGACTCGAGCTTTTCGATGTCTCCCTGCAGGCTGATGTAGTCCAGCTTCAGCTCGGCGATTTCATTTTCCAGGGAACGTTTGTCCATGCGGCACGCCTCCTTTGTCGACTGCATTGTATCACATCCGGCCGGGAAGCGTCCCGCCCGTCACCGGTCGGCCGGCCTGCGGGGCGGGTATTCGAGGTAATAAAGCACGGCCTCGCTCACCGCCCCGATCCCGTCTTCGACCCCGAGGGCCGCCTGGCGGGAGACGGCCCGCTTCCGGCGCGGTTCATGCAGCAGAAATTCCATGACGGCGTTCAGGAGCATCGACTGCTTCACCTTCCGGCCAAGGCCGAGCGGCAGGAACCCGTTGTCTTCGCTCGGGAATGCATGCGCCAGCTCGTCCTCGTTTTGGGCGAGCACGATGCACGGGATGCTGAGGAAGGCGACGTCATACGGAATATGCCCCGATGAGCAGATGACGATGTCCGCGGCGGCCAGTTCCTCCCCGTAGTCGTACGGGGCCTGCTTGACGGTGACGTTTTTGCGGCTGAGCGCCATCATCTGCAGGGCATCGGCCGGGTGGGCGTATGCCTCGCCCAGCAGGACGGTCACCTTCAGCGGAATCTGGAGCTGGGTCAGGTGCCGGAGCGTCCGGCGGGACAAATCGCCGGGATCTTCCGGGCCGTGGGTGACGACAATATGCGGGAGGCTTCCCGGAGGGTTCTTTTTCGTGCCGGCGCGCCGGTGCCGGAGGAGGGAAGGGTCGGCGATGAAGCCGGCCGGTCCGGTGACGACGTTTTCCGGCGATTCGCCCCGCTGTTCCCGGTAGAGGGTCTGGAAGACGAGGTCCGCCTCCGAAGAGCCGCCCCCGTCGTCGTCGAAATGAATGACGGCGGGAACGAGACCGCGGAGCACTGCCGCTTCCGCCGGATCGGATCGCCGGTCATCCCTGAGCAGCACGTCGGGCCGGAGGCGTTCCACCGCCTTGATGAGCGCGTTCCTGCCGCTGATGGTTTCAGTCCGGAATCCGGCTTCCTCGGCTCCGGGGAAGGGATGTCCCGACAGGAAAATGACGTCGATCCCGGCTTCTTTCAGCGACTGCGCAATGCGGACGGCGCGCCTCGCCCGGTAGCCGGAAGGGGCCAGTGGATCCGTACAGTGCAGAACGGCTGTCTTCTTTGCTTGTCCGGTCAAGGTCTTCACCCTTTCTGACTTTTAAACTGTGTTCCTGTCCAACATATGGGACAAGGAATGAGATTATGAGGCGCCCGGCTGGAAGTCGGGAGGGAATATGGTAAACTGGTTATTATTTTTGGAAACCGGGGGAAGGAGGCACCTTGAATGTTCGGTTCATTTCTATTTGACATGATGGCGCTCGGCGCACTCGGAATCGGGTCGCAGTGGGTGGCCTGGAAACTCAAGCTACCGGCCATTGTCGTCATGTCCGTCGCGGGTCTGCTCGTCGGTCCGGTGTTCGGGCTCATCAATCCCCAGGAAGGGCTCGGGAGCTTTTTCACCCCGATCATCTCGATCGCCGTGGCGATCATCCTGTTTGAGGGAAGCCTCAATCTCGACTTCCGGGAAATCCGCGGATTTTCGAAGCCGGTCGGCCGGATTGTCACCGCCGGCGCATTCCTCGCCTGGATTCTCGGTTCGCTCGCGGCGCACTTTGTCGCGGGGCTGAGCTGGGAAGTCGCATTCGTCATCGGCGGCCTGTTCATCGTGACGGGGCCGACCGTCATCCTGCCGCTGCTGCGCCAGGCCCGCCTGAAGCCGCGGGTCGCAGCCGTCCTGAAATGGGAAGGCATCGTTGTCGACCCGTTCGGCGCACTGCTTGCGCTGTTCGCGTTCCAGATCATCCGTTTTCTCGGCGGAGATCTGACGGGCGGGGGCATCCTCGTGTTCTTCGCCGCCTCCTTGTTCGCAGGCGTTCTCGGCTGGTTTTTCGGCTGGATGCTCGGGCGCGCATTTGAACGCGATCAGGTTCCGGAGTTCCTGAAGTCGCCGGTGCTGTTCGCCGCGGTGCTGTTCGTCTTCGTCCTGTCCAACGAGGTGATGGATGAAACCGGGCTGCTTGCGGTGACGGTCATGGGGATGACGATGGCGAACATGCACCTGTCGTCGATCGAGGACATCCGGCACTTCAAGGAAAACGTGTCGGTATTGCTCGTTTCCTACATTTTCGTCATGCTGACGGCGTCGCTCCATGTTGACACGCTGCTCGGCATCTTTAATCCGCGGATCATCGCGTTCGTGCTCGCGACGCTGTTCCTCGTGCGCCCGCTGTCGATCTGGCTGTCGACAATCGGCACCGACCTGACAAACCGGGAACGCACGCTCATCAGCTGGATCGCGCCGCGCGGAATCGTGGCGCTGACGGTGTCCGGATACTTCGCATCAATCTTGCTGGAGCACGGCTATGCGGATGCGGAACTGCTGACGGCGCTCACGTTCGCGCTTGTCTTCGGGACTGTGCTCGTCCACGGATTCACACTCGGACCGCTTGCAAAGAAGCTCAATCTCGTGGCATCCGACTCGTCGGGCGTCCTGGTCGTCGGCGGCGGCCTGTTCAGCGCGAACTTCGCGAAGGCGCTGAAGGACGACGGCAAGCCGGCCGCCATCATGGACGACACGTGGCATGACCTGTCGGAGGCAAGGCGGCTCGGCGTTGATGTGCTCACGGGCGACGTGCTGTCGGAACAGGTCGACTACCGGTTTGACCTGACGCCGTACCAGTACATGCTCGCCATGACCCACATGGACCTGTACAACGCGCATGTCTCCAGCGACTTTGCCCACGACCTCGGACAAGACTCGGTGTACCGTGCGGGGCTGCGGGGCGATCCGAAGCGCTACGGCGTGGAAGGCGTCCGGCTTGTCCGCTCGCCGGGCCGTTTCCTGTTTGAACCGGCGCTTCCGGTCGCAGTGCTCGACGCCCGGATCCGTGCGGGGCATGTGATCCGCAAAACGCCGATCACGGAGCGCTACACGTACACGCAATACTTGCGTGAGCGCGACGAAAGCCCTGTGCTGCTGTATATCCTCCGCAAAGACGGCGGCATCGACCTGTACTCGCCGGGCAAGGAAATCGGCGCGGAAGCCGGAGACACCGTCATTTCCCTCGCACCGCCGGACAAGACGGTCGACAAGGTGAAAGAGCGCATCGAAGGCGCCGGCGCCGGCAAAGTGACCGCCAACCGGCGAGAGATCGAGCGGAAGCTGACGAACGGCGGAACCGGCGCAGGCCCGAAAGCCCCGCTCCCCGGTCCCGCACCGGACTCCGCACTGAAATGAACCACATGAACGGCCGGAAGGGGCTTGGCTCCCCTCCGGCCGTTTTTTCGCGGCCGCGCGGGCGTATCGGTCTCTTAAACGGGCGTATCGGTCTCTTGGCAGAAGGAATCGGACTCTTAAACGGCCGAATCGGACTCTTAGCCGCGCGAATCGGACTCTTGGCAAAAAACACTTCCCGCAGCCCACCCGGTGAAATCCGGCTCCCGGTCTTGTATAATTCAAACTGTATGAGAGGAGTGCAACGTTTTGTCGAAATCATTGGTACTCGCAGAAAAACCGTCCGTAGCCCGGGACATCGCCCGCGTGCTCGGATGCAATCAAAAAGGAAACGGCTCGCTTGAGGGGCCGAAGTATATCGTCACATGGGCGCTTGGCCACCTGGTCACCCAGGCCGACCCCGAGCAGTACAATCCGCAATATAAAGAATGGAAAATGGAGGACCTGCCGATTTTGCCGGATCCGTTCAAGCTGGTGCCGATCAAGCAGACGACCCGGCAGTTCAACGCAGTGAAGGCGCTGCTCAACCGGGGCGACGTGAAAGAAGTCATCATCGCGACGGATGCGGGCCGCGAAGGAGAGCTCGTCGCCCGCTGGATCCTTGAGAAGGCGAAATCGAAAAAGCCGGTCCGGCGCCTGTGGATTTCATCGGTCACCGACAAGGCGATCCGCGACGGATTCAGCCGCCTGAAAGACGGCCGGGAATATGACAATCTGTTCCGTGCGGCGGAGGCCCGTGCGGAAGCCGACTGGGTTGTCGGCATCAATGCCACACGCGCCCTCACCGTGAAGCACAACGCCCAGCTGTCGACGGGCCGCGTCCAGACACCGACGCTCGCGATGATCGCGGAGCGGGAGCGCCAGATCAACGCATTCAAGCCGAAAACCTACTACGGTGCCCAGGCACTCACGGACTCCGGCCGTTTCACTTGGGCAGGCGGGAAATCCGGCGACGGCCGGACATTCGACAAAGGTGAAGCGGAAGGTCTGCTGAAGAAGCTCGACCGCCTCCACGAAGGCACGATCACCGAAGTGAAGCGCACGCCGAAGCAACAGCCGGCACCTCCTTTGTTCGACCTGACGGAACTTCAGAAAGAGGCGCACAAGCGGTGGGGCTGGTCGGCGAAAGAAACGCTGAACACGCTGCAGGGCCTGTATGAAACGCACAAGGCCGTGACTTATCCGCGGACCGACTCGAAGCATCTGACGAGCGACATGGCGTCCACGCTGAAAGAGCGGCTGGATGCCGTCCGGCTCGCGCCTTACCGAAAAGACGTCGCGGCCATCATGAAAGCGGGCGCGCCGAAGCCTCAGAAGGGCGTCATCGACGACGGGAAAGTGAGCGACCACCATGCCATCATCCCGACGGAAGAACCGGCGGTGCTCGAACGCATGAGCGATGCGGAAAAACGGCTGTTTGACCTGATCGTCAAGCGGTTCCTCGCCGTGTTCTCCGGCCCGTACCGCTACGAATCGGTGACCGCCGTGCTTGAGGCGGGCGGCGAACGCTTCCATGCAAAAGGCCGGACGATCAAAGACGAAGGCTGGCGCGCGGTGTACGGCCTTGATGCGGAAGAGGACGACGACAAGACGCTGCCGCCTTTTGAAAAAGGCGAGAAGCTCGGCATCCGTGCTTTTTCGATGACCGAGGGCCAGACGAAGCCGCCTGCCCGGTTCAACGAAGGAACGCTGCTTGCCGCGATGGAAAACCCTGCCCAGTTCATGGCGGGCGAATCAAAAGAACTGATCAAAACGCTCGGCGAGACAGGCGGGCTCGGCACGGTCGCAACACGTGCGGACATCATCGAAAAGCTGTTCAACTCATTTGTCATCGAGAAAAAGGGCCAGGACATTTACACGACGTCGAAAGGACGCCAGCTGCTGGAGCTCGTGCCGGAAGACCTGAAATCACCTGCGCTCACGGGCGAGTGGGAACAGAAGCTGACGAAGATCGCGAAAGGCGAACTTCCAAAACAGGCGTTCATGAAGGAAATGACCGACTTCGCGCGCAGTGCCGTGTCGGAAGTGAAGTCCACCGACAAGAAGTTCAAGCACGACAACGTCACCGGCAAAATGTGCCCGGACTGCGGCAAGCCGATGCTTGAAGTGAACGGCAAGCGCGGCAAGATGCTCGTCTGCCAGGACCGCGAATGCGGCCACCGCCAGCGCGTCTCCCAGCTGACCAATGCCCGCTGCCCGAATTGCCATAAAAAGCTCGAGCTCCGCGGCGAGGGGAAAGGCCGAATCTTCACATGCAAATGCGGCTACCGCGAGAAGCTGTCCGCCTTTGAAAAGCGGAGGGCGAAGTCGAACACGGGCAAGGCGTCCAAGCAAGATATGCAAAAGTATTTGAAGAAACAGGAAGAGCCGGCAAATACGGCGATGGCCGATGCGCTGAAAAAGTTGCTCGAGAAAAACGACTGACCGGGGAGGGAGTCCGGAACATGGGGAAGAAGGACAAAGTCCACAAAACAAATGCCGCCCGGCAGCTCGACCGGATGAAGGCAGACTATGAGCTCATTGAATATGCTGTGGATGACGGCCTCAACGACGGCGTGTCGGTGGCACAAAAGACGGACCAGGACCCGCATGTCGTGTACAAAACGCTCGTTTCGACGGCGGGAACGGGGAAGTATTTCGTCTTCGTCATCCCCGTCGAAAAAGAACTCGACTTGAAAAAAGCGGCCAAGGCTGCTGGGGAGAAGAAGATCGACATGCTTCACCTGAAAGACCTGACGGACGTGACGGGCTACGTCCGGGGCGGCTGCTCGCCGCTCGGCATGAAAAAAGCGTTCCCGACATACATCGACGAATCGGGGGAGGGGCTCCCCAAAATCGTCGTGAGCGCAGGAAAGCGGGGGCTTCAGATGAAACTGGATCCGAAGGTATTGGCAGCGGCGGCGGATGCAATATTCGCCCCGCTCGTGAAATGACGCGAACAACGGCCGGCGTCCCGGCAACGAAAGGAAGGGCCGTCATGAAGAAGATGAACCGGACACAGCAGTGGCGCTGGATCTTCTTTTTCGTCGGCCAGCTCATCCTGTCGCTCGGCATCACGATGACGATCAAGGGCGAGAAACTCGGCATCGGACCCTGGGATGTGCTCCACGTCGGCCTGTTCCGGAATTTCGGCCTGACGATCGGATCCTGGTCGATCATCACGGGCTTCCTCATCGTCGGCTGCACGGCTGCGGTGCTCCGCCGCTGGCCGCAGATCGGAACGTGGATGAACATGCTGCTCATCGGGCTGTTCATCGACTTTTTCTACTGGCTCATCCCGCCGATTTATTCGACGGGCGGCCAGACGGCGATTTTCATTGCGGGAACGGCGGTCATGGCGGCGGGCGTCGGCATGTATGTGTCTCCGAACATCGGTGCCGGTCCGCGCGACACGCTCATGCTCATCATCACCGAAAAAACCGGATGGAGCGTCAAAACCGTCCGGACCGGTCTTGAAGTGACCGTCGCGATCGCAGGATGGCTGCTCGGCGGCCCGGTCGGCATCGGGACCGTCCTCATCGCGCTGTTCCTCGGACAGCTCGTCCACCACACGATCCCGTGGTTCCGCACGCTTCTCCTGAGGGTGTGCAGAGGAGACGAAACGGCGCTCGGCGGCAAGCCGAAATGAGTGAAGCACGGCCCCTTCATCCGGGGGACCGTGCTTTTTTGGCTTTCCTTCGCATATACTGTCCCGTCAAAGGAGAAAGGATGATCCGCTTGAACGGGACAATCACTTCATTCATGGGCACGGCCTACACGGGAGACGGCATCGTCCACAATTATTCGGAGCTGTTAGGCGAAGCGTCGAAGGCGGTCCTGCTGAAGGCTCCGCCGACCGGTGCACTGTCCGGCCTGCTGCGTGAAATCGGCATGCATTACGTCAAACAGGGGTACAACATCGACCTGTTCCGCGACCCGCTCACGGCGGACGGCGTCGATGCCGTCTGGGTCGAAAAGCCGGGCTTCCTGTTCGCCCAGGCCTCTCATCCCGCGGCGCTCGAGCCGGCCCATGTCGGCGGCCCGCACCGCGTCGTCACTTTCTACGACAGCTACAACGAGGACCGCCTGCGTCTGCAGAACGGCTTCATCCGGGAAACGGCGGCGAAAGGGGAGCGGGCGCTGGCGAAAACGCTGTCCTCGATGAAGAAGGCGAAACTTCTTCACGATGACTGGGAAAAAGTGAACCAGCGCCGCATGAACTGGGAACTGGCGGACGCGCTGGCCGACAGCCTGAAAGAAGAGCTGTTCGGCTCCATTTCGCTGAATAAGCCGTCGTCCGTCTCCAACCGGTTCATCGGCACGCTGACGGCGGACGGAGCAAGGGATCATTTCCGGGACGTCACGAAAAAGCTGGACCGGCGCCTGCTCATCAAAGCCCATCCGGGAACCGGCAAATCGACGCTCATGAAGGTGCTCGGAAAGGAAGCGCAGGCCCGCGGGTTTGACATCCGGTACGGCTGGTGTGCGCTCGACCCCGGCAGCATCGACCTGCTTGTCCTTCCCGAATTGTCCGTCTGCCTGTTCGATGCGACCAACCCGCACGAATACGGGCCGGAGCGGGAAGGCGACCAGATCGTCGACATGACCGGGATGTGCCGCGACGATGCGGCAGCCGAAAAAGAGGCGGAGGCGATTGCGGGCGAATACCGCGGGCACATCCGCGACGCCCGCGCCTGGATGGGCACATATGCCGAAACCGTCCACGCCGTCCGCGCCCGCATGGACAGCGCCATCGATCCCGAGAAATGGGCGGCAAACGTCGCACGTGTAAAGGCGCAACTGTAACGGAGAACGCCGCCGCAACGGGGGGATGAACCCCGATGCGGCGGTTTTTTGGCGTGGAATCGCTGTCCTTTCCTTCCTTTCCTCCTGAAATTTGATAGAGTGGAAGAACAGGTACACTTTCAAGGAGGGACGGGCCATGCCATGGCTGTATGTATTGTTTGCAGCGATCATCGAGGTGTTCTGGGTTGTCGGGCTGACCCATTCCGATACGGTGCTCCAATGGGCGGGCACCGTTGTCGCGATCATCCTCAGCTTTTATTTCATCATCAAGGCGTGTGAGCACCTGCCGTCGGGAACGGTGTATGCGGTGTTCACCGGCTCCGGGGCGGCGGCGATCGTGCTGGTCGACATACTCGTGTTCGGAGAGCCGTTCGCGCCGGTCAAGCTCATTTTCATTGCGCTCATCCTGATCGGCGTCGCCGGCATCAAACTCACCGATGACACCGGCGGGCCGGAAGGGGGCGAAAGCTGATGGCCTGGTTTTATTTGTTCCTCGCGAGCTTCGGCGAGATCTTCGGCATGATGACGATCAATCTGTATTTGCGGGATAAAAAGTGGTGGCGGCTCATCCCGGTCATCCTGACGTTCGGCTTCGGCTTCCTGTTCCTGTCGCTTGCAATGCGCGACCTGCCGATGGGCACCGCGTATGCGATCTGGACGGGATTCGGGGCGGCGGGTGCCGTGCTCATCGGCATCTTGTTTTTCCATGAGCCGGCCGGATGGAAGCGGCTGCTGTTCATCACCCTCATCATCGCCGGCGCAGCGGGGCTTAAACTGTTCGGCTGACCGCCGGCGTAGGTAAGCACTGCGGCACTATGTTAAAATGAAGGCATCAATGCGTTTTGAAAGGAAGATCCGTCTTGGCAAAGATTCTTGATCAATTTCTCAGCGAAAACCTGCATGAACTCAAAGACGCAGGACTGTATAACGTCATCGACCCGGTCGAGGGTCCGAACGGGCCGAAAATCACGATCGGCGGCAAGGAACTCATCAACCTGAGCTCAAACAACTATCTCGGCCTCGCGACGAATGAAGACCTCAAGAAACTCGCGAAGGCTGCCATCGACAAATACGGCGTCGGGGCGGGCGCGGTCAGGACGATCAACGGCACGCTCGACATCCACGTGAAGCTCGAGGAAAAGCTCGCCGAGTTCAAGGGCACCGAAGCGGCGATCGCCTACCAGTCCGGCTTCAACTGCAACATGGCGGCGATTTCGGCGGTCATGGACAAAAATGATGCGATCCTGTCAGATGAATTGAACCACGCCTCGATCATCGACGGCTGCCGCCTGTCGCGCGCGAAAATCATCCGCGTGAATCACCAGGACATGGACGACCTTCGCAAGAAAGCAAAAGAAGCGACCGAATCCGGCCAGTACAACAAAGTCATGTACATCACCGACGGCGTGTTCTCGATGGACGGCGATGTGGCGAATCTTCCCGAAGCCGTGAAAATCGCCAAGGAATTTGACCTCATCACCTATGTCGACGACGCGCACGGATCAGGCGTCATGGGTGAAGGCAAGGGGACGGTCAAGCACTTTGGGCTTGAAAACGACATCGACTTCCAGATCGGCACGCTGTCGAAGGCGATCGGTGTTGTCGGCGGTTACGTCGCCGGCAAACAGCAGCTCATCGACTGGCTGAAAGTCCGCTCCCGCCCGTTCCTCTTCTCGACGGCGATGACCCCGGGCGACACGGCGGCGGTCATCGGCGCGGTCGACAAGCTGCTCGAGTCGAGCGAACTTGTCGACAAGCTGTGGGAAAACGGCAACTATCTCAAAGAGGGCCTGAAGAAGCTCGGCTTTGACATCGGCCACTCCGAAACACCGATCACCCCGTGCATCATCGGCGAAGAAAAACTGACACAGCAGTTTTCAAAACGTCTCATGGAAGAAGGCGTCTACGCAAAATCGATCGTCTTCCCGACCGTCCCTCAGGGCACCGGCCGCGTCCGCAACATGCCGACGGCTGCCCACACGAAGGACATGCTCGACGAAGCGATCGCCATCTATGAAAAAGTCGGCAAGGAACTCGGCGTCATCGGCTGAGGAGGGATATTCGTGAGAAAACGGGACGAAGAACAGATCCAGCTGCTGCATCCTGAAGGGAAGACAGCCGCGAAAATCCTGAAGCGGCGCTACGACGCCATCCGCAAAGCGATACTGCAAGAAGTGGACGCAAGCCGGGAGATTGCATTCATCGATCTCACCGAACGTGCCCCGAAGAGGCTGTCCCATTTCGACGGCAAGACGACATGGTACATCACTGCCGTCAAACTGGACCTCGAGGCACGCGGTGAACTTGAGCGATTTGAACAGGAAGGCCGGCAGTGGGTGAGAAGACCCGCCGAATAGACGAAAACAGGGCACCCGGGAATCCGCCGGGTGCCCTGTTTTGCTTTTCAAAGCCGGATGATTCCACTCAGCGTCCGTATGCGCTCACTCGGCCTCTCTATGATGTCACTCGCGGGCCAAACGCGCTCACTCACCACCGAGCAAATATCAGAAAAGGTCCACCCTGCGCCGAAAGTATACGAAAAAAACCAACACGGTGAATCACGCGTGTTGGCTCTTGATGAACGGTTTCAGTGGCTCCGCTGGCGGACCGGTCAAACCGGCCGCCGCACTTCCTCCGCAAAGACGGTGACGATTTCGCCGTCGCCGAGTTCCACGTCATACTGGACGATTCCCTCCAGGTCCCGAACGTCTATAATCAGCCCGCGGCGTCCATCCTTCAATTCGACAGCAGTGTTCTCGACGTATTGCAGCATCGATGATCCCTCCTGTTTTAAGAATGGGTGAGGCCTTCCTTCATCTTCTCGAAGTTGTGATAAAGCAGGTAGTGCTGGATGCCGGTGGAAGCGGCTTTGGCTGCGGCGGCTTCATGACGGAACTCGTCGGGCTTGTTCCGGATTTTTGCAATCACGGCGAAGATTGTGTGCTTCATCCAGTCATCGGAAATCCCGCCGGCGATGCGCCGCGCTTCCTCCAGGTCACCGTTCAGGGCATGTCCATAAGCGTAATAGTAAGACCGGAGCGGCCCGGGGTTGATCTTCTCAGCCTGAGCGAGCACATCATCCCCGTCTCCCGAATGAACGCCGAGCAGCGCACCGTACACATGCCGGGAGTCGCCGCTTTTGCTTTTGTCCATGATGTTCCGCAGCGAATCCCGGATTTCTTCTTCGGAGCCGTGTCCGACATTGTAGGCATAATTAAAAATCGGCTTCCGGTAATTCCGCAGCAGGAACCGGTCAATGGCGCGGAGATTCTGTGACTTGTACACAGTATGAAACGTCGGCACGGTCGTCACGGCGATATAAACAGCAACAATGACAAGCAGGATCAGCCAAAACGGAGCTCCGGCCAGCATGAGGATGAATGCGGCGGCCGACAGTGCGATGAGCAGGAGCAAAAATTGAACAACGGCATTCAAAGGCGGCACCTCGGTGTTTTTCTTCATTATACCAACGACCGGCGGGCAGTGAAAGGATTCCGTTGTTGTGCTTTTGGCGGCGACATTTTATAATGGAAAACGTGAAAGACAAGCAGATCAATGCTTTATTCAAATATAATGTACGCCCTAAAAACACAAATGAATGTCTGAGGAGTGATTCGGATGAAAAAAATCATGGTGACCGGCGCGCTCGGCCAAATCGGTTCGGAACTGACCGGAAAACTGAGGGATCTGTACGGTGCAGACAATGTCCTGGCGACGGATCTGCGCGAGCCGGCGGGCGGACAAAACGGGCCGTTCAGCCAGCTGGACGTGACCGATGGGGAACGCATGCAGGAACTCGCCAAGTCATTCGGCGCGGACACGCTGATCCACATGGCGGCGCTCCTGTCCGCGACCGCCGAGCAGAAACCGCTCCTCGCCTGGAACCTGAACATGGGCGGGCTTGTGAACGCGCTGGAAACCGCCCGGGAGCTCAATCTCCAGTTCTTCACCCCGAGCTCGATCGGCGCTTTCGGTCCGTCGACGCCGAAAACGAACACGCCCCAGGACACGCTCCAGCGCCCGACAACGATGTACGGCGTGAACAAAGTGGCCGGCGAACTCCTCTGTGATTACTATTTCACCAAGTTCGGCGTCGACACGCGAGGCGTCCGCTTCCCGGGCCTGATTTCGTATGTCACGCCTCCGGGCGGCGGCACGACCGACTATGCCGTCGACATCTATTACAAAGCGCTTGAGGAAGGCCGCTACACATCGTTCATCGCCGAAGGGACCTACATGGACATGATGTACATGCCGGACGCCCTCCAGGCCATCGTCGACCTGATGGAAGCCGACCCGGCGAAGCTCAACCACCGCAATGCGTTCAACGTCACCGCGATGAGCTTCGAGCCGTCCCAGATCGCATCGGCGATCCAAAAGCACATCCCGGACTTCCGGCTCGACTATGCCGTCGATCCTGAACGCCAGGCCATCGCAGACAGCTGGCCAGATTCGCTCGACGCGACGGCCGCCAGTGAAGAATGGGGCTTCAAGGCGCAATACGACCTCGACTCGATGACCGCCGACATGCTCGCCAAGCTGAAAACAAAACTGGGGAAATAAACCCTGCCAATCCACCGCCGGATCCGATCCGTGCGGTGTTTTTGTACGACCGCCCAAATCTATGCCGACGTTTTGTATACTTGAGGAAAAGGGGTGGAGGTCATGGCATCATTCCTGGTTCGTTCCGGAGGAGATCCAAAAGCGGCGGCAGCCTTCCTCGAGCGTCTTAACCGGCTGCCGTCCAGCCACATCGGCTATTGCGGAGAAGATTATGGGGAAATCCTTCACACCATTGAAGCAGATTTTTCGGATCTCGGATTTGAAAAGTCGTTCTGGGTGGCGGAAGAAGAGAAAGTCATCATCGGAGCACTCGGTTTGGACATCAGCGTGGAGGACAGGGAAGCCGGGGTGTGGGGCCCGTTTGTCGACCCGGACTATCCGTTCAGGGAGGTTGCGGAACGGCTCTGGAAAAAAGCGGTCGGATCAGTGGTTGGAAAGGTTTCCCGGTTTGGTTTCTTTACCAACGAAGAAAATTTCGAGGCCGCGGCGTTTGCGGATCGACTCGGCGCTGTCCGGGCCGGCCGTCATATCGTGTTGCAGGCAGAACGGAAGGAAGGCCGGGCAGACCGGTCGGCTGTACCGTTTGAGCCGTGTCATGAAAAAGCATTCAGGGAACTGCACGAAGCGTCTTTCCCCGGCACTTATCTTTCTTCGGATGAGATTCTGGACCGGTTGAACGGCCATTATCGGCTTCTTGTCATTCCTGACGAGTCGGACGGCCTCAAAGGATATATTTATGTGGAGGCCGATCCCTTGCACGGCGAAGGCGCGATAGAATTTCTTGCCGTATCTACGCGCCACCGCCGGCAGGGAATTGCGACGCGGCTCCTCAGGACCGGGCTGGCCGAACTTTTCGGCCATGAAAAAATCCTCAGCATCCGGCTGACGGTGGAAGAGGGCAATGAAGCCGCACTGGCGCTTTATAAAGCTGCGGGATTCCGGTCGGTCCACCGGCTGACCGCCTGGACAATGGAAAGGTGAAAAAGCCGGCACTCCCACAAAGGGTGCCGGCTTCGCTTGATTCAGAACAGCATATGTGCAATGACCGAAATGATCGGGAGCGCGATGAGCGTGCGCAGGATGAAGATGACGAACAGTTCGAAGAAGTTGACCGGAATTTTCGACCCGAGGATCAGGCCGCCGACTTCCGACATGTAGATGAGCTGCACGACGGAAATGGCAGCTACAGTGAAGAGCGTCACTTCCGAGGTGATCGTCCCGTCCGCCAGGATTGACGGCAGGAACATGTCGGCGAATCCGATGATCATGAGCGGAGCGGCTGCGGCGGCTTCAGGGATTTGAAGAAGCGCCAGGTACGGCTCAAACGGCTTGCCGATGATCTGAAAGAGGCTGGTGTATTCAGCCAGGATGAGGGCGATCGTACCAAAGCCCATCACAACGGGAATGACACCGAACCACATGTCAAAGACGTTTTTCATGCCGTCCTTGAATGTGCGGCCGAGATGACGGTTCTTCTCGGCCGTGGACAGGGCGTTCTCCAGGCCGTGTGTGATCACGTTGTAACCCGGAGGAACTTTCTCTTCTTCGCCGGTGAATTTCCGCCCGTCTATGTATTCCTCTTTTTTGCGGGAAAGCGGATAAATCCGCGGCATGATGAGCGCCAAGATGAGGCCGGTCACGACAACAGTTCCGTAGAACGGAAGGAAGTACTTTTCCATTCCGACCGTTCCGATGATGACGATCGAGAAAGTGATTGAAACGACAGA
The DNA here is from genome assembly GCF_042432615.1 of Bhargavaea ullalensis. Classification (NCBI taxonomy): domain Bacteria; kingdom Bacillati; phylum Bacillota; class Bacilli; order Caryophanales; family Caryophanaceae; genus Bhargavaea; species Bhargavaea ullalensis. The sequence continues at coordinate 43,340 of NZ_JBHLWY010000023.1, read as the reverse complement.
GAACGTCGTGGCGATGATCGTTGCTTCTTTTTTCGTGTAATGTCCTTCCTGGTATTGCTTGTCCGTGAGCAGGACGCCGATCGTTCCGTCACCGACCCAAGAGGCGAGCGCGTCGATCGACGAGCGGCCCGGCAATTTAAACAGAGGCCGCATCACTTTCACCATCATCGTTCCGAAAAATTCTAGGAGCCCGAAGTTCATGAGCAGCGGCAGAAGCAGCCCCGCAAAGATGAAGATGGTGAACAGGAACGTTACGAGCCCTTCCGCCGGATCAAGAAGCAGCCCGCCGGTGTTGCCGCTCCATACTGCTTCGGGTCCAAGCTTGAACGCGGTCATGATGGCAAACACTGCGCCGAGGATGCGGACGATCGTCCAGAACAGGGAGACCCCGAACAGGTTTTCCCAGAAGGTGCGCTCTTCCGGCGCCTTCTTCGGTGCAAACAGCATGATGACCGAGCCGAGCGCCGCAGCGGACAGGACGGCCACGGCGATCCACTCGATGACCGGGACGATCCAACCCGCCAGCCAATTGGCGAGTATGGCGATCGGCACGATCCAGTCGCCTTCATATTTGATCGGCACCATGAACAGGAAGACGCCGATAATCGACGGGATGAGGAACCAGGTCCACGTCGACGCATTGAATTTCTTCATTTTCTTTTTCCCCCATCTTCTATTTTTCCCGGGTGGCTGAATTCGATAGGATACATAATAATTCACTTTAATGAATAAGTAAATACTCCATTTGAAGTGAGTGAATTCAGTTAATTCCGGACAAGAAAAACCCCCTCTCCCAAGATATCAAGGAGAGGGGGCTTCGTCAAAATGTTTCTTCAAAATCGTCGTGCCAGCGGTAATTATAAAATTTCTCTTTTGCAAAACGCTCGAGTGCCTCGGGATCCTTTGCCCGGATCTTCGGCTCCATTTCCGCCATGAGCCAGGCGGTCTGGGAAGCATGGGCATTCAGCGTGTTGATCTTCCGTTCCAGCATGTCTGTGACGTCATGAACAACATCCGGCGCACCGAGATCGTGGTCCGTTTCATTTGCGAATGCGACCGTATACAACTTCGGCCGGCCGGCTTCCGGGATGCGGCGCACGGCACGGACAACCGCGCGTGCCGTTGCTTCATGGTCCGGATGGACGGAGTAGCCCGGATAAAATGTGATGATGAGCGAAGGAGCGGTTTCGTTGATCAGATCCGTGACCAGCTGGACCATCTTCTCGTCATCCTCAAACTCGACCGTCTTGTCCCGGAGGCCCATCATGCGGAGATCATCCAGCCCCATCGCCGCGCAGGCGGCCTTCAGTTCTTTCTTCCGGATCTCCGGCAGCGTTTCACGGGTCGCGAACGGCGGCATGCCGAGGTTCCGGCCCATTTCACCGAGCGTCAGGCAGGCATATGTAACCGGTACGCCCATTTGAATATAGCTTGAGATCGTTCCCGATACGCCGAATGCTTCGTCATCGGGATGAGGGAAGACGACGAGCACGCGGCGTTCTTTTTCAATTGGCATTCCGCTTCACTCCTTAATAAGCAAATGGCGTCTCGCTCAGTTCGAGTGCGACGGCGAGCTTTCCGCTGCCTTCGAGCCCGGCCATGAGGAGGCGGCCATATTCATCAATTTCATAATGGGTGATGCCCTGAGCGTACACCCAGCCGTGCGGCAGCTTCAGTCCGACGCGGTGCGGCGAGTCCCCGACGACCTTGCCGAGTTCAAAGCGCACCTGCACGTTCCGGATGAACGCTCCCGCGTTGAAAAACCCTTCGTTAAAATGGGCCGCATACGAACCGTTCGTCGTCTCAAGGTGGAGGTACACCTCTTTGCCGGCAAACGCGTCGATGTGGCGCTGCAGATCCTCCCGGTTCACTTTTTCCATCAGCCATTCAGCCCTCCCAATAAACTTCTCACTTGATCAAGTATAGAGAATATCCGCCCCAAATGCGATTTCCGCGCTTGCGGGGGGGGGGGTTGGACAATCCGGCCGGCCGGACAAACGGGCCCGCTTGCTGCAAGCGTATAAAAACGGCCGGGCATCAGGCGCCCGGCCGTTTTTTCAGATTTCTTTCACCGTTACTTCCGGAGTCTCAAACTGGTTTTTCGCGCCGTGGAGGACCGGGCCGACGAATTGGTTGAGCTGCCAGCCGTGCTGGATGGCGGCTGCAACGAATTTCTTCGCTTCGAGGACGGCATCCCGGACATCAAGGCCGTTCGCGAGGTTGGCCGTGATCGCCGCTGCGAATGTGCAGCCGGCCCCGTGGTTGTAGGTTGTGTCGATTTTGTCTGTTTCAAGGAGGAGGAACCGGCTGCCGTCGAAGTACAGGTCGACCGCCTTGTCATGCTGGAGCTGCTTTCCGCCTTTGATGACGACATGCTTTGCGCCGAGCCCGTGGATCTTTTCAGCGGCTTTTTTCATGTCATCGACCGTCGTCAGTGCACCGAGGCCGGAGAGCTGTCCGGCTTCGAACAGGTTCGGCGTTGCCACTTCCGCGACGGGAAGGAGGTATTCGACCATGGCGCCGACCGTGCCCGGGTTGAGCACTTCGTCTTCGCCCTTGCACACCATGACCGGGTCGATGACGACATGTGTCGTGCCGGAATCCCGGATGCCTTCGCCGGCTGTGCGGATGACTTCCTCGGTGCTCAGCATGCCCGTCTTGAGCGCGTCGATGCCGACGGAGAGCGCTGTCTTCAGCTGCTCTTTCAGGACATCGATCGGCAGCGTGTAAACGCCGTGGCTCCAGTTGTTGTCCGGGTCCATCGTCGCAATGACGGTGATGGCCGTCATGCCGTATGTGCCGTGTTCCTGGAATGTTTTCAGGTCCGCCTGGAGGCCGGCACCGCCGGACGTATCGGATCCTGCAATGGTGAGTGTCTTTTTGAGTGCCATCATGAAGACTCCTTTTCAAAGTGAATTCTCATTTTATTGTAACAGGAATTCACAGGATTATCGAAATTTCTGCCAAGAAATCACTTCCAGCCGCTTTCCGGCTGCCTGGCCCCTCCTGCACGCGTTTTCCGGCCGGGAATCGGGTAATATTAATAGAATCAGAGAGTCAACCGCCGAACGGGCGGGGAAGGAGGCGGAAGATGGCGGACTGGAAAGAAAGAAACACCGGCCGGAACCGGGAGGAGGAAGAGTCGGCCGTGACGGTCGACGAAGTGTGGGACGCGCCGGCAGCCGGCGATGAACCGTCAGCCGGCCCCGGGCAAAAGGGAAAAGGTCGGCGTGCGCTCAAGACGTTTCTCTGGATCGCCGTTCCGCTGCTCGCCCTGATCCTGATCGTTACGTTCATCGCCATCCGGATGCTTGTCGGCGGCAGCACATTCATGGAGCAAAAAGGTGCGGTCGTCGAGCGGGTTCAGGCGCTGAGTGAACTGGCGACCGCGGAAGCCTACACGAAAGTGATCATCGAACGCTCGGACAATGAGCTGTTCGGACAAAGCATCGGACTCGACATCCCGGGTACGAAGCGCCATCTGCTCGTCGTCATCCCGGGGTCGGTGAAGGCCGGGATTGATTTCTCCAAAGTCGGCGAAAAAGACATCCGGATTGACACCGAGGCAGAAACGGTCCGGATCGAGGTTCCGGAACCGCAATTCCTCGGCGATCCTGAAATCCGGTTCGATGATGTGGAGATTTATTCGCAGGAAGGCCTGTTCCGAAGCAAAGCCGACATCCAGGAAGGCTATGACCTCGCCAGGGAAGCGCAGGCGCTCATCACCAAAGAAGCGACCGAGCGTGGAGTGCTGGAAACGGCGCGGCGGAACGCGGAAACGGCGCTGAAGGAAATGTTTTCATTCGCAGGGTATGACGTTCAAGTGAAATTCAAGGAGTGATGCCTGTTGGCAAAGGATATTTTGAGCAACGACTGGCAGGGCGAGCTGGAAGGGGAATTCGAAAAGCCGTATTACCTGAAGCTGCGCGAGTTTCTGAAGGAGGAATACAGCAGCCGGGAGATCTACCCGCCGATGCATGACATCTGGACGGCGTTCGAGCTGACGCCGTACGAAGAAGTGAAGGCCGTCATCCTCGGCCAGGATCCGTACCACGGCCCGGGACAGGCGCACGGCCTGAGCTTCTCGGTGAAGGCGGGCGTGCGCAAGCCGCCGAGCCTGCGCAATGTGTTCAAGGAGCTGAAGGCGGACATCGGCTGCGCGGAGCCGGAGGACGGCACGCTCACCGGGTGGGCAAATCAGGGCATCATGATGCTCAATACGGTGCTCACGGTCCGAGCGGGCGAGGCGAACTCCCACCGGAAACAAGGCTGGGAGACGCTCACCGACGAAGTGATCCGCAAGCTGTCGGAGCGGGAAAAGCCGGTCGTCTTCGTCCTGTTGGGCAAGCCCGCCCAGCAGAAAAAGCAGCTCATCGACCTGTCACGGCATGCGGTGATCGAGTCGCCGCATCCGAGCCCGCTCAGCGCCAGCCGGGGGTTTTTCGGCAGCAAGCCGTTCTCGAAAGTGAACGAACAGCTCCGGCGGTGGGGCGAAGAAGAGATCGACTGGTGCAGAACAAAGGCGTAGTGCCGGGTGGATCATTGCGGTATAATGGTCACCGGATTGTGCGCCCGCCAAAAGCCGGGACATGATAAAGTGAGTGAATGGAGGGAGATCGGATGGTGCCGATCGAACGGATCTTTGAAGAAATGGAAAAGCAGCTGCGCGACGCGAAGAATTCCTCCGATGAATCAAGGCGGCGGGAGGCCCTGGCGGCAATCCGGTCGCTCGCGGACGTCGCACTCGGCGACAGGCCGAAAAACGGGATGCCGGAAGTGAAACCGCTGCCGCTGTCCGCTCCTCAGGCGACCATGACGGCGCCTGCGCAAGACGCAGACGGCGCGAACGGCAACTCCATATTTGATTTCTGACTCCGATACAGACCATACAGAACGAAAGAAGGGGAAATGAGTGAAGTTCTTTTTGATTGCCGGAGCGATCAACGCCATGATTTCCGTGGCGGCCGGCGCATTCGGCGCGCACGGGCTGGAAGGCAAGCTGAACGACCATTACATGAGCGTCTGGGAAAAGGCCGCCATGTATCAGATGTACCATGCGCTCGGCCTCATCATCATCGGTGTGCTGAAGCACCCGTCGCTGCTCGGCAATATCACCCAGCTGAACTGGGCAGGGTGGCTGCTGTTTGCGGGGATCATCCTGTTTTCCGGCAGCCTGTACGTGCTTGCACTCACGCAGATCGGCGTGCTCGGCGCCATCACGCCGCTCGGGGGCGTCGCGTTCATCATCGGGTGGCTCATGCTCGCAATCGGCGCGGCCAAGCATCTCGGCTGAACCCCCATACAAGGAAAAGGACATCCGTCGGGCTTTTGCCGTCGGGATGTCCTTTTTTTCATCTCGGCTGCTGGTTGAAGTAATTCAGCTCCTCGTCGAATTCCGCGTAGTCAAAGTAGATCATCGGGAACAAGAATCGGTGGTCGGTCCGTGCCTCGCGCAAAATTACGTGGTCACGGCCGGCCGCTTCCACAAACCCGCGGACCACCTTCGTCGTCGTCCCCCGCTCACCGTGCTCGAATGAGAAGTGGAACGTTCCCGGCTGGCCCCGGTTGAGCCGGAGGATGTTCTCGATGTACGACTCTTCCCCCTGAGCCGGCGGCCGGCCTGTGGGCAGGGTCACCTGCGGAGGTATCGTGCCCTGTGGAACGGTCGGCTGCATCGGCACCGGCCGGATGTTCGGATTCCAATAATACTGGACCATCTGGATCCACCTTTCATGTTATGGATTGGATTGGCGGCATTCGCCTGGTGATGGAAAGCGAAACGCAGTGCGGCTATGAGCGGCCCGAGTTCTGCCGGCTGTGCAACCGTTCCGATCATTTTCGGCGGCATGGCCCGCACTTTCGCCTGACCTCCTCGGAATGACTATATGAGCGGGAGGGCGGGTACATTCCTGTATAGCAATGAAAACGGACAGGAGATGAGAGAAACAGTGGCGATCGACAACACGGTTTATGAATTCATGCAGCGGTATGACAGCGGCAGGCTGAGGACGAAAGACGGACTGGAAGCCTATTTCTCCGAATATCCGGGGTTTTTCGAGGAATACTTCCCGAAACACTGCCCGAAGACCGATGAGCGCCTCATCCGCGCAATCGAGCAATACCCGGGAAAGATTAAAGACATCGAGGCTGCCGGACAGCGGCTGCCGGAAGAAATCGAAAAAGTGGAAGCGGCTTACCGGGAACTCACCGGGATTGACCCGCACATGGACCACCATCTGTTCGTCGGCACATTCGGCTCGAATGCATTCATCGGCGGCAAAGAAAAAAACGATGCCTACTATGCGCTGGAAATGCTGTCACCGGATCCCGATGATCTTCGCCTCGTCGCCGCCCACGAAACCGGCCATGTCGTGCAGTACCGGATGTCCGGGGAAGCGGGCGGGGAGACGTGGTGGCGCCATGTCGACTGGTCGCATCCGGCCGTCACCCTGATGTCTGAAGGGGGGGCGCTCCACCTTTCCAAGCTCGCCGTCCCCGGACTCGACCAGCCGTCCTACACGTCGTTCGGCACGCTGCCGGAAGAGGGATACGGATTTTTCATGGCGAACAAGCGGCAGATCAAAGATGAGTTCCTGAAAGACATGGACGGAGGCTGGACCGGCGGCAATGAAATGGAATGGTTCCGGCTTTCGGGCGGCCGCCGGCACGGCTTTTCCCGGCTCGGTTATTACCTCGCAGGCGAATTCATGGAACGGCGCGCAGAGATACGCGGTCTTGAACCGGCACTCACCGACTGGGACCGCCTCACGCTTGAGGAAGAAGTTCACGACTATCTGAAGGAATAAAAAAACGGGCAGCCCGATTGCGGCTGCCCGTTTCCGGATTTTATTTCACATCAAAAAAGGTGTTGCGGTCTTCGCCCTGCAGGATCGTGCCCACGAAGAAAGAGCCGAACACGCCGTAGCGGGCGCTCACTTCGTCAAAGCGCATTTCGTAGACGAGTTTCTTGAACTGGAGAACGTCGTCGGAGAAAAGCGTGACCCCCCATTCGTAGTCGTCAAAGCCGACGGAACCGGAGATGATCTGCTTGACCTTTCCGGCATACTCGCGGCCGATCATCCCGTGGCTGCGCATGAGCTCGCGGCGGCGGTCCATGTCGAGCATGTACCAGTTATCCTCGCCTTCGCGTTTTTTGTCCATCGGGTAGAAGCACACGTACTGCCAGCGCGGAAGTTCCGGATACAGGCGGCCGCGGACGTACGGGTTCTGGTATGGATCCTCGTTGGATTCCTTCGCCAGGTAGTTCGAAAGTTCAACGACGGAGACGTAGGAGTACGACGGGATCAGGTAGTCGGCGATCGCGAGTTTATTAAGCTCGGCTTCCAGCTTCTGAAGCTCGTCCATCGTCGGGCGGAGAATCATGAGCATGAAGTCGGCTTTCTGGCCGACGACCGTATAGAAGGCATGGCTGCCGGTCTTTTCGTCGTCCGCCTTTTGGAGCTTGTCAAGAAAAGCAATGAATTCATCGGTTGCGGCTTTCCGTTCCTCCGCGGGGAGCGCTTTAAAGGTGGCCCAGTCGACCGTGCGGAAGTCATGGAGCACGTACCAGCCGTCAAGTGTGATTGCTGCTTCGATCATATGAATGACACTCCTTTTGATTCGGATAGCCCAAGTGTAGCACAGACGGATGCGAGGAAGGAGGCTGAGCGTCCGGCGTCACACTTTTGTAAAAAGAAGCGGTACTTTTCTGCGACGGCCCGTTTGTGTATGCTTAACGGAGAATAATGAATTTCCGGCGTGCCGGAAAACAGATCAGGAGAATGAACATGGACAAGACATCGGATTTGACGGCCGCCCTGCTGCAGCCGCCGTCTTGGCGCTTCATCGATCAGTCGGTGAGCGGTCTCGGCCGGTCCGCACTTGAATCCTTTGCGATGGATGACACGCTCTGCCATCTCGTCGGCCAGGGGAAGAGCATTCCGGCCGTGCGGACTTGGGTGCATGACCGGACCGTCGTGCTCGGGATTCAGGATCACCGGCTTCCGTACATCGGAGAGGCGGTTTCGTTTCTGGAGACGAACGGCTGGCGCCCGATTGTGCGGAATTCCGGCGGCCTGGCGGTCGTGCTCGACGAAGAAGTGCTGAACATCACGATTGCACTGACCGAACAGGGCCGCCCGATCGACATTCCGGCCGGCTACGAAGTGATGCTGGAATTCGTCCGGCTCCTGCTCCCGGAAGCGGCGGAACAGATCGAGGCCTATGAAATCGTCGGTTCGTACTGCCCGGGATCGTATGACCTGAGCATCGACGGAAAGAAATTCGCCGGCATCTCCCAGCGGCGCCTCCGCGGCGGCATCGCCGTCCAGGTGTACCTGTGCGCAGGCGGCAGCGGGGCAAAGCGGGCGGAACTGATCCGCGACGTCTATGAGACAGGCCTGAAAGGCGAGAAGACGAAATTCGAGTATCCGTCGATCCGCCCCGAAGTCATGGCCTCCCTCACCGAGCTCCTCGGCAAACCGGTCACGGCATTCGAACTGAACACGCGCGTCCGGCGGCTGCTGGGGGTGCTGTCCGGCGACGTGCGGCAAAATCTGTTCGAAGGGGAAGAAGTGGATTTGTATGGCAAGTACCTGAAGCGCGTCGTTGAACGGAACGCGAAGCTGCTTGAGGGTGTGTGAAGGCGGGTGCGTTTTGCCGAGAGTCCGATTCGGCTGTTTAAGAGTCCGATTCGGCCGCGCAAGAGTCCAATTCGGCCTTGTAAGAGTCCGATTCTCCCCGCTAAGAGTCCGATTTCCTCAATGAATCAATCAAATGCAAAAGCTGCCGTGGGTACCGGCAGCTTTTTGAATTTATGAGTGCGTCTGATTGTCTTCGTCTGTTGTGAGATTGCCGTCTGTCTCCATCCCGAACGCAGGCGCCTCGGCCTCGTCGCCGTCAAGCGTCACCAGCTTGCGCGCACGGTTCATGATGCGGACAAACTGATCGTAGTCTTCGCGGATCGACTTGTTTTCTTTTTCAAGGTTGCCGACTTCCTGTTCGAGTTCGGCGATCCGCCGTTCGGCCGCCGTCGCTTCCCGCTGCCACTTCATCGCTTCATGGCCTGCCGGGTTGGTATGCTGCAGGCGCATCAGGTAGGCGATGACGACGTCAAGCGACAGGTTCGACAGGCGTAGAGGGGCGCCGCTCACGCTTTCGCCGTCGTTGCCGACAACGTAAAGTCCCGCATTGTTCCGGCGGAAATCTTTCCCGAGCGCACGCATCGTTTCCTTGCGCTCCTTTTTCGCTTCGGCAAGTTCTTTCTCATATTCTTTCCGGACCACCGCATTCCAGCGGAACCCGCAGGCCGCCGCCGTCCGGTTCATCGCATCCCCGGCTTCCTCAAATGCATTCAACTGCGTGCTGCCATCTCGGACATGCCGCAACACCGTCTCTGCAAGCAACTGGTCGTTCTCTTCAAGCCAAGCATCCTGTCTGACTTTCACCATTTAGAGTCCTCCTGCCATCTTCATAGTCTGTTTCCTTGCATGCAGTCTGTACGGGAAGCCTTTGTTTTATACGGTCTCTTTTATATTTTCCAAAGACTTCTCAAATAGGAAAAGAGCCTCATCGGGAAGTGGGATAGAGAGTGGTGAGACAAGAGGGTAATGAGGGTTTCGCAGTTAGCGGGTTGGATTCGCACTTAGGGCGGCGCGTTCGCACTTAGAGGAGAGGTTTCGCACTTAGAAGGTTGGTTTCGCACTTAGAGGATAGGTTTCGCACTTAGAGGGCTGGTTTCGCACTTAGAGGACAGGTTTCGCACCTAGAAGGTTGGTTTCGCACTTAGAGAGGCTCGATCGCACCTAGAGAAGCACGATCGCACTTAGGCGGACAGCTCCGCAACCGGGAGCCGCTTCTGCAGGGCCACTTGTCGATTTCTCCGCCGGTTCGCTTGATTTTGATTGATTCTCCGAAAATTGAAAGTCTGCCGGGCGGATTCCCAAGGAGAGTTGGAAGGGGTATACTGGGGGAACCGAACGTTTTTTGCGGGGGGTGCCATATGCAGTATGCCAATGAGAAATTGAAGGAAGAAAAAGTGTTCAAGGATCCGGTGCACCGCTACGTCCATGTGCGCGACCGGGTCATCTGGGATCTCATCGCAACGAAGGAATTCCAGCGGCTGCGGCGGATCCACCAGCTTGGCACAACCAATCTTGTTTTCCACGGAGCGGAGCACAGCCGGTTCAACCACTCGCTTGGCGTCTATGAAATCGTGCGCCGGATCATCGACGACAACTTCAGCGGGCGTCCTCACTGGAACGGCTCGGAGCGGCTCGTCACGCTGTGTGCGGCGCTGCTTCATGATCTCGGGCACGGCCCGTTTTCGCACGCGTTCGAGAAGGTGTTCGACCTTGATCACGAATATTACACGCAGCAGATCCTCTTGGGCGACACCGAGGTGAATGCGGTGCTGCGCCGGGTGAGCGAAGAGTTTCCGAGAAAAGTGGCTGACGTCATCGGCAAAACTTATCCGGACAAGCTCGTCGTCTCCCTGATTTCCAGCCAGATTGACGCCGACCGCATGGATTATCTCCAGCGTGACGCCTATTTCACGGGGGTCAGCTACGGCCATTTCGACATGGAGCGGATCCTCCGCGTCATGCGGCCGGAGGAAGACCAGGCCGTCATCAAGCTGAGCGGGATGCACGCGGTCGAAGACTATATCATGAGCCGCTACCAGATGTACTGGCAGGTATACTTCCATCCGGTTTCCCGGTCTGCAGAAGTGATTCTCGTGAAAATTTTGCAGAGGGCGAAATTCCTGAGCGAAGAAGGGTATACGTTCAAGCAAGACCCGGTCCACTTCCGGTCGTTTTTCGGGAAGTCGATCGATCTGCAGGAATACCTGGACCTCGACGAATACATCCTCATGACGTATTTTCAGATGTGGATGAAGGAAGAAGACGAGATTCTCGCCGACTTGTGCGACCGTTTTGTGAACCGCCGCCTGTTTCAGTACATTGACTTCAACCCGGCGAAAGAATACCGGAAACTCGGGGAACTCGAGACACTGTTCCGGAAAGCCGGGATCGACCCGGATTATTATCTTGTCGTGGATTCCTCTTCGGACCTGCCGTATGACTTTTACCGGCCGGGCGAGGAAGAGGAGCGGCTGCCGATCCATCTGCTCATGCCGGACGGAGAATTGCGGGAACTGTCCCGGGAGTCCGACATCGTCGATGCGATCAGCGGCAAACGGCGGACCGACCATAAATTGTATTTCCCGGAGAACTTGCTCCGGGAAGGCAGGAAGAAGAAAGTGTTCAGGCAGCAGATCCTGGACATTCTCGGTAGAACCGAAGGGAGAGAGTGAAATGCTTCGGGAGCATGCGAAGATTGTGCAGTTCGTCTCCATGGCGGACGGCGTGACGGGACGTAAGAAACTGCAGAAGATGATTTACATTGCCAAGAAGATGGATTTCCCGTTTCAGGAAAAATACGAACTGCATATGTACGGGCCTTATTCGGAAGAGCTGACGCTGCGTGTCGAGGAGTTGTGCGAGATGGGATTCCTCGACGAAACGCCAGAGGACAAGGGATCGTATATGCAATACAGCTACAAAGTGACAGAAGAGGGCAGCCGGTTCATCGGGGAAGCGGATGAGGCCCCGGCCGCGCTCGGCGATTGCATCGTCAGGATGAAGGAAAAAAGTTCCCGTTTCCTGGAGCTCGTGTCGACGCTTCTTTACTTTGACCACCTGCCGCGCGAAGAACAGATCACCAATTTACATATCGTCAAGAATAAGCTGAACTTTTCGGAGGCGGAGATCGCGGAAGCGTTCAGCTTCATGGACGAACTGGCCGGCTGCATCCGCCAGTGAAGCGCGCGCCTTTTATACGGCCGGCGGAATGGATATAATGGCAGTTGAGGGGGTGCTTGACCATGGCGAACGATAATAAGCCAAAGCCAAAAATGGGGTTCACGATTCTCCGGGACGATCCGATCGACGGGCACAAGGGATTCGGCAGGAGCTCCCTGTCTCTTGAGAACGTGTCTCCTGTCATCGTCGATGTTGATGAAGGAACCGCACAGGTCGAGATGGGGGCCATGCATGCGCGGAGCCTCACCGAACGGGGCATTAAGTTCACCGTCAACCGGGAAGATTCCGAAGGCGGCAAGCCGTACTGGCTCGTCTGGGTGACGATCGACTACAAGGAAGACGGACCGTATTACGCAGGCGTCACGGCTGCGGAAATGGTCATCAACCGGGAAAAGCGCCGCGGCTATAAAGTGCTGGCGGACCATGTCAATCTGCTGGACAAGTCGATCAAGCGGAAGATCATCGTTGACGGAATGGATGACAGGGCGAAAGAGATCCTGGCCGATTTCCTGAAGAGCCACAACGAGGAGCTGTGGAGAAACAGCAGTCCGGAACTGTTTGAAAGTCTGAACGTGGCCGAATAAACGTTCCAGCCCGAAAATATGAACGATCTTTGACAGTTTTTCCGAACCGGCGGCAGACGGTTGAACCCGGCCGCAAAAGGGAGTAAACTTTAAATAATGCTTGCTGAATACAAGCTAGGACAGCCTGCCGCGCGTAGCGGCACGGCAGGCAAAACCCGACCCGCCCCGGAGGATTCCGGTGGCGGGTCGGGTTTTTTATTGAGGCGGTTGAGTGGCGGAATCGGGGACGAGTCGTACGGATCGGGGCTTGAACCGTACGGATCCGGCCTTGAGTCGTACAGGTTAGTTCCTCGAGCCGCGAGTCGTACGGATCGGGTCTTGAACCGGACGGATCCGGCCATGAGTCGTACAGGTTAATCCCTCCAGGGGTGAGTCGTACGGATCCGGCTCTGAGTCGTACGGATCGGGGCTTGAACCGTACGGATCCGGCCGCGAGTCGTACAGGTTAGCCCCTCGAGCCGCGAGTCGTACGGATCCGGCCTTGAGTCGTACAGGTTAATCCCTCCAGGGGCGAGTCGTACGGATCCGGCTCTGAGTCGTACGCATTACGGCTTGAACCGGACGGATCCGGCCATGAGTCGTACAGGTTAGTCCCTCGAGCCGCGAGTCGTACGGATCCGGCTCTGAGTCGTACGGATCGGGGCTTAAACCGGACGGATCCACCCAGGCTCCCACTCATTCAAAGAACGAAAACGGGAATAGGCGGAGGGGGCCGCCGTCTTTTGTGTCGGTTGAGCGGTCCAGACGGAGTGCGGGGTCCGTGCACAGTTTCTTCGGGACGTCTTTTTCCCGCACATAGACAAGCCGCTGTTTTCCGCAGCCGTCGACGGCGAGGCCGCCGGTTTCCACGTCGACGATGACGCCGGTGACGCCGTCCGGTTTCTGGAAGGCTTCGGGTGGCGTGCCGGAATGCACATCTTCCATGAATTCGATCCACATTTTCTTTGCGGCCATCTTGTCGCTGTTTTCGGTGAGCTGGCGGCCTTCGTCGAACCCGGCCCAGATGCCGGCGGTGAGTGCCGGGGAGTAGCCGATCAAGTATTGGTCGGACAGCGTCGTTCCGGATTTCGCCGCGTACGGGCGGGTCTGTCTCGGACGGAGCGAAAGTCCGGTTGCCGGGGAATAGTCGCTGAACACCGGATCGAACATGCCGGTCATCATCTCGGTGAGGACGTAGGCATCGGCGGGATCCATCACCTGCCGTTTCGTTTCGGGCTCCTGACGGTAGATGACTTTGCCGGAAGCATCGGAAATGGACACAATCGTCGTCGGCTCGATTCGAAGTCCGTGCGCGGCAATCCGATTATAGGCGCCGGTCATTTCGTAGAGCGTCACTTCGGCCGTGCCGAGCGCGGTTGCCGGCGCGTCCGTGAACTTGCCGCTGATGCCGAGTCGGGCGGCCATGTCCTTGAACGGTTTGTACCCGATTTCCTCGAGCGTTTTCACGGCATAGATGTTGTCGGATATGGCGAGCGCCTGGGCGAGTGAAATCGGACGCTCGGCGAATTTCCCGTTGACGTTCTGCGGTTCGTACGTCTGCCGCCCGTCGTCATAGGTGAACACGGTTGGCTCGCTTTTCAGGAACGTCAGCGGGGTGAAGCCCTCTTCAAGCGCCGCTGCATACAGCACCGGCTTCATGGCCGAACCGGATTGCCGCTCCGCCTGCGTCACCCGGTTATACGGACTTTCCGCGTAGTCCCGTCCGCCGATCATCGACGTGACCCGCCCTGTTTCAGGCTCCATCGAGACGAACCCGAACTGAAGGCCGTTTTCGGGAAGCCACCGGGCCGCGGCGGCTTCGGCCATTTTCTGATGGTGCGGATCGAGCGTCGTCTTGATCGTCCAGCCGCCCTCGGCAATGTTCCGTCCCTCCGCTTTCAGGATCGACTCCGCTTCCCGCCACACTTCATCCAGGAAATAGGGCGCCGACTTTTTCGCCCCGTCCCACTCGCCGGACTTGAGCACGACCCGCTCGGCCAGCGCATGATCTGCTTGGTCCTCCGTGATGTAGCCCTGCCTGACCATTGCGCCGAGGATGATTTTCTGCCGATTCCTCGCCGCTTCCGGATGATCGACCGGGGAATAAACCGACGGGCCTTTCGGAACCGCCGCCATCAGCGTGGCTTCGGCCAGCGTCAGCTCATCCGCATCCTTGCCGAAATAAAACCGGCTCGCCGCCTCGGCCCCGTACATTCCGTGCCCAAAATATACCGTGTTCAAGTAGCCTTCCAGGATGGTGTCCTTGTCATAAAACGTCTCGATCCGGCGGGCGTACACCGCCTCGTTGATCTTCCTGGACCAGGTCTTGTGGTGGGAAAGGTACAAGTTCCGGGCATACTGCTGGGTGATTGTGCTGGCACCCTCGACTTTGCGGAACGCCTTCGCATCCTTGAGCACCGCCGCGGCGATCCGGGAATAATCAAACCCCTTATGTTCCCGGAAATCCTTGTCTTCCACCGCAACGAATGCATCCTGCAGGAACGGCGAAATTTCGGTCAGGGAAGCCGGGTAGCGCCGCTCGCCCGAATGCCGGTCGCCGATCGGATGGCCGTTCCGGTCGAGGAACACAGTCGCCGACGGCACATCCAGCGCCGGCGGGCCCGCCGCCCGGATATAAAGCAGAAACGCCCCGTACATCACCCCGGCCGCCACGCCGAGGCTCACCAATAAAAGCAGGCCCCGCCGGACTGCCGCCTGCCGCCTCCGCTTTCGCCTGATCTGCGACCGTCTCATCCTTTCGCCGCCTTTCGCCGTTTTCCCCGAGTATGCGCAGTCTGGCGCCATTTCAACCATCCGCACCGGGATTCGTTGCCGTTCAGGCCGGCCGGACCGTGCGCTCGTCATTCCATGAACGGGAAATCGCGAACCTCTTCATCTTCTCGCCGGGCCATGCAAAAAATGGTTGCAAGCGGCGTCTGAGGCCTTATAATGAAGCTTAGTTTCCAAGAGGCCCGCACGGAATGCGGGCGGCGGGACAGTGAAGCATAAGGAGGGTTTACTTTAAAATGGCAGGCCTTTGGTATACAGAAAAGCAGACGGAACACTTTGGCATCACGATGAAGATCAAGCGGACGCACCATGTCGAGCAGACGGATTTCCAGCTGCTGGAGATGGCGGAAACGGAAGAGTGGGGGAACATGCTGTTTCTCGACGGGATGGTCATGACATCGGAGCGGGATGAATTCGTCTACCATGAAATGGTGGCGCATGTGCCGCTCTTCACTCACCCCCATCCGAAAAAAGTGCTCGTCGTCGGCGGCGGGGACGGCGGCGTCATCCGGGAAGTGCTGAAGCACCCGGAAGTGGAGCTTGCGGTCCTTGTCGACATCGACGGGAAGGTCATCGAGTATTCAAAGAAGTACCTTCCGTCCATTGCCGGCAAGCTGGAAGACCCGCGCGTCGATGTCCGGGTCGGCGACGGCTTCATGCACATCGCCGAGTCCGAAAACGAATATGATGTCATCCTGGTGGACTCCACGGAACCGGTCGGCCCCGCGGTCAACTTGTTCACAAAAGGGTTCTATGCCGGCATTTCCAAGGCGCTCAAGGAAGACGGGCTGTTTGTCGCGCAGTCGGACAATCCGTGGTTCAAGGCGGACCTGATCCGCCAGGTCCAAAAGGATGTCCGGGAGATTTTCCCGGTCACGAAGATGTACACGGCGAACATCCCGACTTATCCGAGCGGCCTCTGGTGCTTCACGCTCGGCTCAAAAAAGTATGATCCGCTCCAAGTGGAGGAAAGCCGATTCCATGAGATCGACACGAAGTACTACACAGACGAACTGCATAAGGCGGCTTTCGTCCTGCCGAAATTCGTCAAGGACCTGGCGGAAGGGGAAGGCGAATGAGATTCGAGGAAGCGTATTCCGGCAATGTGTTCATCAAAAGCGGCACCGACTACGGCAAAGCCGACGCCGTCATCTATGGCATGCCGATGGACTGGACGGTGAGCTGGCGTCCGGGCTCACGGTTCGGCCCCGGCCGGATCCGCGAAGCGTCGATCGGCCTGGAGGAATACAGCCCGTATCTCGACCGCGAACTCGATGATATCCGTTACTTTGACGCCGGAGATATTCCGTTGCCGTTCGGCAATGCGGAAAAATCGCTCAAGCTGATCGGCGGCTTTGTGCGCCAGCTGCTGTCGGACGGCAAAATCCCTGCCGGCATGGGCGGCGAGCATCTCGTGTCGCTTCCGGCCATGCAGGAAACGGCGGCCAAATATCCGGACCTTGCGATCATCCATATGGACGCTCACACCGATCTGCGGACGGAATACGAAGGAGAGCCGCTGTCGCATTCGACGCCGATCCGCAAGATCGCCGAGCAGATCGGCCCGCACAATGTCTACTCGTTCGGCATCCGGTCGGGCATGAAGGAAGAATTTGACTGGGCGCGTGAAAACGGCATGCACATTTCAAAATTCGACGTGCTCGAGCCGTTGAAGGAGATCCTGCCGACGCTTGCGGGCCGCCCGGTCTACGTGACAATCGACATCGATGTGCTCGATCCGGCACATGCACCCGGCACCGGCACCGTCGACTGCGGGGGCATCACTTCCCGCGAACTGCTCGCGTCCATCCATGAAATCGCCCGCTCGGACGTCCGGGTCGCCGGCTTTGATCTGGTGGAGGTGGCGCCCGTTTTTGATCCGTCTGAACAAACGGTGAACACGGCGAGCAAGCTGTTCCGCGAAATGCTGCTCGGCTTTGTAAAATAAACCGCGAAAAACGTGATGCCCGGTTTGGGAC
Organism: Bhargavaea ullalensis; assembly: GCF_042432615.1. Taxonomy (NCBI): domain Bacteria; kingdom Bacillati; phylum Bacillota; class Bacilli; order Caryophanales; family Caryophanaceae; genus Bhargavaea; species Bhargavaea ullalensis. The sequence continues at coordinate 26,186 of NZ_JBHLWY010000023.1, read as the reverse complement.
ATCACGTTTTTGCGATGGATTCGGTTCGGGGCGTCCAGGCAACAACCCGGTTGCGGCCGGTCTGCTTGGCGGTGTACAGCGCTTCATCCGCTCGTTGGTACAACTGCTTTGTATCTTCAGCTTGCCCGGGAAACGAGCAGACCCCGAGTGAAATCGTCACGGGGATCGACAGGCCGCCGTCGAGGATGAACGGATTGCCGGCCACCGCCCTGCGCAGCTTCTCCGCAACGGACAGTGCCTGGTCTTCCGCAATCCCCGGAAGCAGCACGGAAAATTCCTCGCCGCCGTTCCGGGAAAGAACCGCACCCTTGGGCAGGGCACAACGGCGAATTCTCCCGGCAAGTTCCGTCAGCACTTCGTCGCCGACGGGGTGGCCGTATGTATCATTGACTTTCTTGAACCGGTCGATGTCAAACAGGACCAGGGACACGGGGCGGGTGCCGTCTTCCAGCATCGAGCTGATGATTTCGCCGAAGGACCGGCTGTTGTTGAGTCCGGTGAGGAAATCGGTCTTGGAAAGCTTTTCGATGCCGGCGAGTTTCTTGAAGTGGCTGTTCAGTTCTCTCAAGATCACCGTGACGGTGAAATAAGACAAATACGAATACGCGATGAACATGGCCGTGTTCATGACGACCCCGGCTCCTTTTGGCAGCAGGAAGATCAGGACGACGGCCGTCTCCAGTACGGCAAAATGGAAGAACAGCCGGGCGGTCCGGAATGACGAGCCTTTCCAGGCAAAGAATCCCGACGCTGCGATGCCGATGAACACGGCGTTCAGCCCCGCGACGAGACCGGCGCCCGCGAATCCGGACATCCCGATCCGGACCAGGCCGACCACGGCTGCCGCGATGACCGGGGCGACCGGTCCGCCGAAAATGCCCGAAATGACGATGACCGAAATTCGCGCATCGACGAAGACTCCGCCCTCAAGCCGGACGGATGCCGCCAGGAGAAACGTGGCGGTCACGCCGGCCGTCAGACCAATCAGCACCGGATGGAGTTTCGGGTAAGGGATCCTGAATCGCCCGCGGTCCTGGAACGGCCAGTAGCTGATGATGGAGAACGTGAACAAGATACAGAAGTTAACGGCGAGCTGATAAAGCAAAAGGGCCCCCTCCAAATTCAGGACGCTGAGTTTCCGGAATTTTTCCAAACTGAGGAACGGCGGCCCCGTCCTGAAGCATGCCATTCATTGGATTCATTATAGACGATGTTCCCGCCTCAGACATCCGGTCAGTGTCCGGGCGGCATGCCGGGCTGTCCCGGCACCCATGATTCCACCCGATTCCGCCTGTGTGATTTTGCCGCAAACAGCGCCTCATCCGCGGCCCCGTCCATTTTCTTGATTATACCATCTTTTCTATCTCCGGCAGCCCGCCTCCCGGCATTCATTGAAATGCTGTGTCCGGACGGGCTATAATAAGGGAATGATTTTCATGAACGGAGGCAGGAAGATGAACAATCCGGCGGAAGGAAGAGCCGCTGCCATCCGGCTCATCTCGACGATCACGCAGCCGGGTGAGCCCCCGGCGAAGCATATCGTGAAAGCGGACGGGCATCTGATCGAGCGGGGCGGCCGGCTGTGGCTGCGCTTTGAGGAGAAGATGGACGGCCGTGAAATCCGGACGACTGTCCGCATGGGACACGACGAAGCGCTCATCATGCGCGGCGGCGACGTGACGATGCGGCTGCCGCTCGTTCTGGGCGAAGAACGGCCCGGCACTTACGGCGTCGGGAAGATGGAACTCCCGCTCACGGTGCGGACGCAGACGATGAAATTCGATCCGGCCGGCGGCAAGTTCCTGGCAGTGTACCGGCTCATTTCGGGCGGCCAGGACATCGGGACATACGAAGTAGAATTCATTTATTCGGAGGGAAAACAATGAACATTGTGGAACAGGTGCAGCAGCAGTTGAAAGACGCAATCGGAGCGGCCGTCGAAAAATCCGGCTTTGCGGAAGAAACTGCACTGCCGGAAGTCATGATCGAAACGCCGAAAAACAAAGACAACGGCGACTATGCGACGAACATTGCGATGCAGCTGACGAAAATCGCAAAAAAGCCGCCGCGCGCAATTGCCGAAGCCATCATCGCGAACCTTAACACGGACAGCACGCCGATCCGCTCGGTGGACATCGCCGGCCCCGGCTTCATCAACATCACGCTGAAGCCGGATTATCTCGGCGAAGTGGTCAAGGATGTTCTGGAAAAAGGGGAGGACTTCGGCCGGAGCAATGCCGGCGGCGGCGAAAAGGTCCAGGTTGAGTTCGTTTCCGCGAACCCGACGGGCGACCTGCACCTCGGCCATGCCCGCGGCGCCTCCCTCGGCGATTCCCTCTGCAACGTGATGGACTTTGCCGGGTATGACATGTCCCGCGAATACTACATCAACGATGCGGGCAATCAGATCAACAACCTTGCGAAGTCGATCGAAGCCCGCTACTTCCAGGCGCTCGGCAGGGAAGCGGAGATGCCGGAAGACGGCTACTATGGCCAGGACGTCATCGACATCGCCGAAGCATTGGCGAAAGAGCACGGCGACAGATTTGCGGACATGCCGGAAGAAGAGCGGTTCCAGTGGTTCCGCAAGCACGGCCTCGGCGTCGAACTCGACAAGCTGAAGCAGGACCTCGCCGCCTTCCGGGTGAATTTCGATGTCTGGTTCTCCGAAACGTCCCTTTACGAGGACGGCAAGATCGACAAAGCGCTCGACAAACTCAAAGAGAACGGCCATGTGTTCGAGGAAGACGGCGCCACCTGGTTCCGCTCGACCGACTTCGGGGATGACAAAGACCGCGTGCTTATCAAGCAGGACGGGTCCTACACTTATCTTCTTCCGGACATCGCCTATCATGAAGACAAGCTCCAGCGCGGGTTCGACAAGCTCATCAACATCTGGGGTGCCGACCACCACGGCTACATTCCGCGCATGAAGGCGGCAATCGAAGCGCTCGGCTACGACAAAGACACGCTTGAGGTGCTCGTCGCCCAGATGGTCCAGCTTTACAAAGACGGCGAAAAGTTCAAGATGAGCAAGCGCACCGGCAAGGCGGTCACGCTCCGTGAGCTCGTCGACATGGTCGGCCTCGATGCGGTCCGCTACTTCTTCGTCATGCGTTCCGGCGACTCCCAGATGGACTTCGACCTCGACCTCGCCGTCTCGCAGTCCAATGAAAACCCGGTGTACTATGCGCAATATGCCCATGCCCGCATCTGCTCGATCCTGCGCCAGGCGGACGATGCCGGACTGTTCGCTTCGACGGATCATGTGGACCGGCTGCTGGATTCCGAGAAGGCGCTTGATCTCATGCGCAAGCTCGGCGACTTCCCGCAGGTCGTGGCCGACGCCGCCAAATTGCGTGCGCCTCACCGTGTGGCGACGTATATCCATGAACTTGCCGCCGCATTCCATACGTTCTACAGCACCGACAAAGTCGTCGATCCGGACAACCAAGAACTGTCCGAGGCGCGCCTCGCCCTCGTCACGGCAACCCGCACCACCATCGCCAACGCCCTCCGCCTCATCGGCGTCGACGCCCCGGTCAGGATGTAATCGATAGAACGAATGAAAAACCGGCCCGTTGCGGCCGGTTTTTCCATAAGTGCGGGGAGCGTTATCTTTATCGGGGAGAGCGTTATCTTTATTACATGGAACGTTATCTTTATCCGGGTGAACGTTATCTTTATCAGGCAAAACCTTATCTTTATCCCGCCCGCCCCTCGACAAATTCCGCGGGTTCTGATTAAATTGAGGAAGAATTGAATATCCGTCTGCCGGGGTGCCAGCTGCAGCCCGGCGACGGATGACGCGAAGGTGCCCCGTTCCGGGGGTAAAAGGGAAGCCGGTGAAAGTCCGGCACGGTCCCGCCACTGTGAGCGGCGCTGCGAACGCAGACGCCCCAAGTCAGGAAACCTGCCTTCGCGGAAACACCCGAATTGCGCCTGCGAGGACAGGCCGGTGTGGCACGGCGCCTGTCTCGGCAGGCTGCGGTCGTTTTTCCGCATGCCGTCCTGCCGGTTTGATTGGACCCCCGCCGAGTGCGGGGGTTTTTCGATTCTCGCAAACTTCATCGACAGGGGGAACAGCAACAATGAGCAAGAAATGGATCAAATGGATGGCCGTTTTCCTGGCAGCGCTGCTTTTGACGGCGTGCGGATCAAACGGAAACAAGGCCGATGAGCCTCAGATGAAACAGGAAGAAGGAACTGCCGACCAGCAGGATGGCGATAAGTCCGGCGAACAGGCAACATTCCCTGTGACGGAGACCGACGCGGTCGGCAATGAAATCACGCTTGAACAGGCACCTGAAACCATCGTCTCCATGATGCCGAGCAACACGGAAATCCTGTTCGGAATCGGAGCGGGAGACAAGGTTGTCGGTGTCAATGATTACGATGACTACCCGGAAGAAGTCCAGGACATCGAAAAAATTGGCGGACTTGAATTCAATGTAGAGAAAATCATCGGGCTCCATCCCGATGTGGTTTTTGCCCATGAATCCGGACTCGGAACGGGCGAAGAAGGGCTCCAGCAGCTCCGTGACGCGGGCCTGACCGTGTTTGTCGTTAAAAATGCGACCAACTTTGAAGAGACATACAGCACCATCAACCAGATCGGCAAACTGACCGGCCATGAAACGGAAGCCGATGAAGTCGTCGAAGGCATGAAAGCGAAGGTTGCCGAGATCGAAGAAAAGGCGAAAGAAGTGAAAGACGAGAAGAAAGTATTCGTCGAAACTTCCCCGGCTCCTGAAATCTATGCGCCGGGTGCCGGCACGTTCATGCAGCAGTTCCTCGATATGATCCATGCGGAAAATGTCGCGGGTGACCAGGAAGGCTGGGTCATGATGGATCCTGAAGAAATCGTCAACCGCAATCCGGATGTGATCATGGTCATGTACGGGGACGACAGCGCGGTCGATGCCGTGTATGACCGCGAAGGCTTTGACGCAATTGCGGCGATCAAGGACAAACAAGTCGTCCGTGTGGATGAAAACACGACGAGCCGGACGGGTCCTCGCCTTGCAGAAGGCCTGGAAGCCGTGGCCAAGGCGGTTTATCCCGACATCTTCGGAGAAAGCCAGGCGGATGACCAGGCCGAAGACGAAGACGATCAGGCGGCCTGACATGAACAAGCGCCTGTTCGCCTACATCGTGACCACCGCCGTGCTCCTTGCGGCGATCTGGCTCGGCGTGTCGATCGGGACGGTGCGAGTACCGCTCAGGGTGCTGTGGGATCCGGCAGCGGATGAAACCGCCTCGAACATCCTGTGGAAAATCCGCATGCCGCGCGTTGTGCTCGCGGGGCTTGTCGGAGGATCCCTCGCCATGGCGGGGGCGGCTTTTCAGGGATTGCTTAAAAACCCGCTTGCGGATCCCTACACCCTCGGAGTGTCGTCCGGTGCCTCGGTGGGCGCCGTGGCGACACTCTTTTTCGGACTCGGCCTGTTCGGATCTTACACGCTGCCCGTCTTCAGCATGGCGGGCGCGATGGCGGTGCTGCTGCTCGTCATCGGGTTCTCGAGGGCAGTCGACCGGTCGCTCAAAATGGAAACGATCATTTTGACCGGCGTCATCTTCGGCTCGTTTCTCGGCTCGCTGCTGTCGCTCATGATCGCGCTCACCGGCGAGGAGCTCCGCCAGATCATCGGCTGGCTGCTCGGAAGCGTGTCGATGCGCGGCTGGAAATACATCTGGATGGTGTGGCCGTTCATGTTCATCGGCGCGCTTATGCTCTGGCTTTGCCGCCGGGAGCTCAACGCGATGCTGTTTGGCGAGGAACGTGCGCATCACCTCGGCGTCGATGTCAAAAAACGCAAGTGGATGATCCTCGGCGGCGGCTCGATCCTGACCGGTTCCGCCGTCGCGGTGTCCGGCACGATCGGATTCGTCGGCCTCGTCGTCCCGCACATGACGAGGATCCTGTGGGGGACCGATCACCGGCACCTGCTGCCGCTGTCCCTCATGAACGGAGCGTCGCTGCTGATTCTTTGCGACCTCATCGCACGGACGATCATTTCGCCGACCGAACTGCCGGTCGGGGTGATCACGTCATTCATCGGCGCGCCGGTGTTTGCATTCATTTTCTACAGACAACGGAGGAAAGGGGCGTTGCGGCATGCTTGAGGTAAGAGAACTGACGGGCGGATACGGCGATTCGCCGGTCGTCCGCTCGGTATCGTTCGAAGTCGGAAAAGGCGAGATGCTCGGCATTCTCGGACCGAACGGAAGCGGCAAGTCGACGCTCCTGAAAATGCTGAGCGGACTGTTGCCCGCGGATTCCGGGACGGTGACTGTGGCGGGAAAGACCGTCCGTGAGTATTCGCGGAAAGAGTTTGCCCGGCAGGTGGCCGTTCTGCCGCAGCTTCAGGCGGATACATTTTCCCATAGCGTCTTTGAAACGGTGGCCCTCGGCCGCTATCCGCACCAGTCGGGACTGTTCTCGGCCTGGTCGGAGCGGGACGAGCGGGCCGTCGCGGATGCAATGGACAAGATGGGCGTCACCCGCTACCGTGACACGCAGATCGAATTCATGTCAGGAGGGGAGCGCCAGCGGGTGTTTGTCGCACAGGCGCTTGCCCAGGAAGCGCCGGTCCTGCTGCTGGATGAGCCGACCAATCATCTCGACATCGCCCACCAGCAACAGCTTCTCGATACGATCCGCCTGCAGGCGACGGAAAACGGACTGACCGTCGTGTCGGTGTTCCATGACATCAACCTGGCTTCGCTTTATTGCGACCGGCTGCTGCTCCTTGACCGGGGTGAAGTCGCTGCCATCGGCACACCGGACGCGGTGGTCGATGAAGCAAAGATCAATGCCGTTTATTCCGCCCGGGTGAAGGCGGGCATGCATCCGGAAATCCCGAAGCCGCAGATCACCCTCCTGCCGGGCGAGGGTCCGCCGGAGCGGAAACGGGCAGTGAAAAAGGAAGACATCAAGGTATCCGGACAATTCGTACATCTGGATGCCGAGGTGCCGGTCAAGGCCATCTCCTCCGCCGTCCACCAGGCGGGGGCCGGATGGTTCCGCCACTTCGTCAACCGGCATGTGGACGCCGGCTACCGATCCGATGATGCAACGGCCGAAATGCGTGACTGGCTGTCAGGCAACGGATTCCCGCTTTCCCAGACGGCCGCCATGATGACCGCCGCGATGACGGAGGACGCCGTCATCGGTGAATACGGCACGCCGGATGCCCCTGTCGTCGTCTGCGTGACCGCGGGCGTCGGAAACGCGGTGGATGCATCGATCGGGGCCGGGCGGGAGATGTATGCCGGCACGATCAACACATGGGTGATCGTCAACGGACACCTTACCGACGAAGCGCTCATCCAGGGGATGGTGACGGCAACCGAGGCGAAGACAAAGGCGATGCACGCCGAAGAAGTGCTGGACCCGCTCACCGGCACCGTCGCCACCGGAACCTCGACCGACAGCCTGCTCATTGCAGCCACTCAGACGGGGGTCCGATATCCTTACGCGGGCACCGTTACGGAACTCGGCGGAGCGATCGGGCGCGGCGTGTACGAATGCACCGTCCGGGCCATCCGGAAATACCGGGTGCGCAAATCGGCGGCGGAAAGGGACGGACAATGATAATGATCCTGAATCACTTGATCGCCTGTCTGGCAGGCTTTGTCATCGACCGCGTCATCGGTGACCCTCCAGGCTGGCCGCATCCGGTGCGCTGGATCGGCCGGCTGATCGGTTTACTGGACCGGAAGTGGAACCGGGGGCGGAATCGGCGGTTGAAAGGACTTCTTTTGCTGGCGGTCACGATTTTCGTGTCGGTCCTCGCGGCGTGGGCCGTCATCTGGATTTGCTATAGCCTGCACCGCGCCGCCGGCATTGCGGCGGAGGCGTTGCTGATCGGGGCCGGGCTGGCACAGAAAAGCCTGGCGTCGGCGGCGATGGATGTTTACCGGCCGCTCCGGCGGGGCGATCTGCAGCAAGCCCGTGAAAAACTCGGCTGGATCGTCGGGCGCGACACGGATGGACTCACAGAGCCGGAGGTTGTCCGCGGCGTCGTCGAAACCGTTTCAGAAAACACGTCGGACGGCGTGACGGCGCCGCTGTTCTGGGCCCTCCTGCTCGGCGCGCCGGGGATCTGGGGGTACAAGGCCGTCAATACGCTTGATTCGATGGTCGGCTACCGGAACGAAAAGCACGGGGAGTTTGGCTTTTTCTCCGCGAAGGCGGATGATGTGCTGAACTGGATCCCGGCCCGGCTGACCGGGTGGTTGATTTTGGTTTTCACTCACAATAAAGGCGGGCTGCCGCTGAAGGAGCGGTGGCGGCGGTGGCGCCGGGACGCCCGGCGGCATCCGAGTCCGAACAGCGGCTGGCTTGAGGCGGCGACCGCCTGCCAGCTCGGCGTCGAACTTGGCGGACGCAACTATTACGGCGGCGTCCCATCTGACCGGGCGCGGATGGGCCTGCCGCTCCGGCCGCTTGCAGCAGCCGACATTCCGGAATCGGTGAACGCCATGCACCGGGTGTCCACGGCATTTCTGATTTTATTTCTTTTGACGGGAGGGGCTGCGATTGGCATCGTTGCCTGAACACGGGGCGAACCCCGCACTTTTATACCGGCGGCTCGGGATGGAGGCGCCGGCTGAATTGATTGATTTCAGCGAAAACGTAAACCCGCTCGGAATTCCCCGCCGTGTGAAGGAAAGCTGGCCGGCACTGATCGGATCGCTGGCCCATTACCCGCATCCGGACGGTGAACCGTTCCGCTCGGCGGCGGCCGCGTTTCATGGTGTGCCGCCGGAATGCGTGATGGCGGGAAACGGGGCGGCCGAACTGTTCGCAATCCTTGCCGACCGGTACCGCGGCAAGCGGGCGCTCCTCATCCATCCGACTTTTTCGGAATACCGGTCAACGCTTGAAGCAAAGGGGGCACATTGCCTGGACCTCGTGACGGATCCTTCAGACCCGGCCATTCCGCTGCGTGAAATCATGGAAGCGATGGAAACGGCGGACGTCGTGTACCTGTGCAATCCGAACAATCCGACAGGCGTCCGGATTCCGGAAGACGATCTTCTGCGGCTGGCCGGGCGGGGGCGCGAAACCGGCTGCGAGCTAGTGATCGACGAAGCATTCATGGACTTCGCCGGCGAGGAGCATTCTTTCATCCCCCATCTTTCGGACCATCCGCATGTCACCGTCGTCCGTTCCATGACGAAAATGTATGCGATCCCGGGCATCCGGCTCGGCTATATGATCGCCCCGGAAGAGCGGATTGCAGAGCACCGGATGTCCGCGCCGCATTGGAACGTCAACGGCGTCGCCGCCCGCATCGGCGGGAGTTGCCTGCTTGAAGAGGATTTTCGGCAGCGGACGATCCGCTACTGCACAGAAGCGAGGGAAGACCTTGCCGCCTTTCTCCGCCAAGCAGGATGCCGGGTGTCAAAAAGCGAAACCAACTACATCAGCTTCCGGCCGCCGGGGAATCCGGGAGCGCTTTACCGGGCGATGCTCGAAAAGGGAATCGTCCTGCGGCATTCGGAGAACTTCCGCGGCATGGACGGCAACTGGCTGCGGGCCGGAATCAAGGAAAAGTGGAAAATGGATAGGCTGAAGGAGGCGCTTGCCGGATGGTTCGGGGGAAGATCACCTTTATAAGCGGCGGCGTGCGGAGCGGCAAAACGGCCTACGCGGAAACCCTGCTGGAAAAGTCGGAATGCGGGCGGCTCGTCTATGTGGCAACCGGGCGTCCGTCCGACCGGGAAATGGAAGAACGGATCCGCCGTCACAGGCAGGACCGGCTAGACAGCCCCGGCAACTGGGAAACGATTGAGCGTCCGCTCGGTTTGCCGGGCATCCTTCCGTGCTTTCGTAAGGGAGACGGAGTTCTGATCGACTGCATCACAACCTGGCTTGCCAACGAAATGTATGAAGGAGCCGATTCCGGCCGCCCCTGCCTCAACCGGCTCGGCTGCATGGAAAAGAAGATCGATGCGCTCATGGATGCGCTGGCGGACCTTTCGTCAGTGGCCGCCGAAGTCGTCGTCGTAAGCAACGAAGTATTGGATGAGCCGCCGTCCGAATGGACCGAAACCCGGCAGTATGCGGAGCTGCTCGGCGGAATCCACCGGCGGCTCGTCCGGCTTGCCGACCGGGCGATTGAAATGGACGCGGGCATCGCACACAGATGGAAGTGAGGGGAGAGCCATGAATGGAATCATGATCCAGGGGACGGCTTCCCATGTCGGAAAAAGCATGGCCTGCACCGCCATCTGCCGCCTTCTAGCCAACGAAGGCGTACGGGTAGCGCCGTTCAAATCACAGAACATGACGGGAAGGACCGTCCAGATCGGAGGGGACCTCCAGATCAGCGGGGCGCAGGCTTCCCAGGCGGAGGCGGCCAAAACGGTCCCTCGGGCCGAGATGAACCCGATCGTCCTGATGCCGGCGGATGACCGGGCCTCCGACATTATCCTGCTCGGCAAGCCGAAAGGCCGTATGGTCGGCATGGATTACCGGAACCGTTTTTTTGAAACGGGCATGCAGGCGATCCGGGAATCCCTTGAATTTCTGGCCCGGCGGTATGAAGCGGTTGTCATTGAAGGGGCGGGAAGTCCCGCGGAAGTGAATCTGAACGACCGGGAACTCGTCAATATGCGGGTTGCCCGTGCGGCGGATGTGCCGGTTCTGCTTGTTGCGGACATTGAGCGGGGCGGCGTGTTCGCTTCCGTCATCGGCACACTTGATTTGCTGCCGGAAGAAGACCGCAGGCGGGTCAAGGGGCTGATCATCAATAAATTCCGCGGGGACGCCCGGCTGTTCGAAGACGGCGTGGCGTTCCTTGAGGAAAGGACGGGGTTGCCGGTGCTCGGCGTCATTCCGGTGATGGACAGTCACGGAATCCAGGAAGAGGATTCACTCGGCCGGCGGGAGACGGAAAGGCTACATCCGGACTATGACGGATGGGCGGATCACTTCCGAAAATATGCCGACTGGCCGGAAATCCGCCGGCTGATCGGTCTTCCGGACAAGGTGCCCGGGCCGTGATCCGCGGGTTCCTGCTGGCCGTCCAGTTTTTCACGGCAGTGCCCGTCCGCAGAAATCTTCCGATCGGCAGGAGGGAGACCGTCTGGATGTTCACGCTTTACCCGGCGGTCGGCGCATTGATCGGCCTAGCCGCCTGGGGAGCCTCGTTCCTGCTGTCGGGGCCGGCCGGGACGGGCAGCTTTCTCTCGGCATTTGCGGCCGTGCTCCTGTTCGCCGTTTTGTCGGGCGGTCTTCATCTGGACGGATGGGCGGACACGGGCGACGCCTTTTTCTCTTACCGGGACCGTGAAAAGCGGCTGGAGATTCTGGGGGATCCCCGGATCGGCGCGTTCGGGACGATGGCGCTTTTGTTCCTCGTCGCCGGGAAATTGGCCGTGCTGAATGAATTGATCTCCCGCGGCGGTCTCGGGTGGGTTCATTTCATGATTGTCCCGTTCGCAGCGCGCGCTGGGCTGGCGATGTTTTACGGGACGGTTCCCACCGCAAAAGATTCAGGGCTGCTCGCCTTTTTGAAGAAGCGGGCGGACGGCATGCAGGTTGTCGTGCCGGGGCTTTTGGTGCTCATTGCCGGGCTGGCCGCCGCCGGATTGTTCATCGGCACGCCTGAAGTTCCCCTTGCAATCTTGGCGGCCATACTGGCGGCAGTTTTCCTTTCCGGCCGGTGGGCAGTCCGCCATTTCGGAGGAGCGACGGGAGATTTGGCCGGTGCATTCGTCGAAGGGAGTGAACTGCTGCTGTGGATCGTCCTTTTGTTCTTTATCTGATCCGTCATCTGGAGACGGCGGCCAACCGCGAACGGCGGTATGTCGGCTGGACAAACGTCCCGGTTTCCGCATCTGCGGGGCCCGCCCCGTTTTGTCCGGACGTCGTATGGGGGAGTGATCTGCTCCGCTGCCGGCAAACGGCCGCACTGCTGTTCCCGGGGAGGGACTTTTATCCGGCGTCCGACTTCCGGGAATGCCATTTTGGCGATTGGGAAATGAAAAGCTATGATGAGTTGAAGGAAGATGTCCGTTACCGCAGCTGGATCGACGACCCGGCATCTGTACGGCCGCCGGGCGGGGAAACGTTTGGGGAAATGGCGGCCCGTGCCGACAGGGGACTTTCGGAACTGCGCGCACTGTCCGGCATTGGTTCGGCTGCGGTCGTCTCGCACGGCGGACCGCTGAGACATATCCTGATGCGGCTCGCCCCGGAGGAGAAGCCGTTCTTCGACTGGCGGGTGCCGGCGGGATCCGTCCACGAGCTGCAGTGGAACAGCAGGAAAGACTGGGAGGAGGGAGCACGTTGCACATTTATTTCGGCGGCGCCCATAACGGAAAACGGGACTTTGTGAAAGGCCTGCTTGGAGAAGCGGCGCATGAATGGATTGAAGCCGGCGAACTCAAAGCGCTGCCGGAACCCCCGTCCGGCCGGGTTGTCGTGGCCGGACTGGAAGAGTACATAAACGACCATCACACGGACGAAGAGGAAGCGGTCGCCGATGTGCTCCGCTTTCTGGAGCGGGCGGACCGGGACGGGCTCATTATCATCCTGACGGACATGGGCCGCGGAATCGTACCGGTGGATCCGCACGCCAGGTGGCTGCGCGATGCATGCGGCCGTCTCGGACAGCGGCTGTCCCGGCAGGCGGACGGGATCACCCGCATCTGGTACGGCATTCCGCAGAAAATACGATGAAGGAGGAAGGGCAACATGGGAATTTACACACGAACGGGAGACAAAGGGAAAACAGGACTGATCGGCGCGCGGGTGTTCAAGGACAACCTCCGGGTGGAAGCCTACGGCACGACGGACGAACTGAATTCATTCATCGGCAAGGCCATGACCGAACTGCCGGAAGGGAAGTTTGCAGACCTGCTTGAGGACCTGGAGACGATCCAGCATGAACTGTTCGACGGAGGCGGCGACCTGGCGAACGTCTCCGACAAACGGACGGACAAGCTGAAGGCGGAGTCGGTCGATGTGCTTGAGCGCCGGATCGATGAGCTGATGGCAGAGGCACCGGAACTTGAGCGATTCATCCTGCCCGGCGGCTCCGCCCCGTCCGCAACACTGCACATCTGCCGCACGGTCGCAAGGAGGGGCGAACGCCAGATTGTCCGTCTGATCAACTCCGGGGAAGAAGTGCCGGAAACCGTGCTCCAGTACCTCAACCGGCTTTCCGACTATCTGTTCGCCGCAGCGCGCGTCGCAAATGCCCGGCTCGGACAGCCGGACGTGGAGTACGTGCGAAGTGCGAAAGTGTTCCGCAACAAGACAACGAAGAAAAAAGAGGACGGCGGGGAATGAAAAACCCCCGGCTGATCGCGCTCACCGCACTCATCTCCGCGATGTGTGCGGTCGGTGCGTTTATCAAGATTCCCCTCGGCGTCGGGTCTGCAGCGCTTGATTCTTCGCCTGCGCTCGTGTCGGCCGTGTTCCTTCCGCCGGCCGCCGCCGGAGTTGCGGCGATGGTCGGTCATTTCGTATCCGCATTGACGGCCGGGGCCCCGCTCGGTCCGCTTCATATCCTCATTGCCGGTGAAATGTTCGTCATCATCAGTGTGTTTGCCTTCTTCCACCGGAAAGGGTGGCACCGGATGAAATGGTGGTTCTTCATCGTGGCAAACGGCTTCCTCGCGGTCCTGCCGTTTTACTGGGTCATCTCGCCTGCCTTCTTTGCTGCGTCCGTCGCGGGCATCTTGGCCGCCACATTCGTCAATGCGGCACTCGGCGCGGTCGCCATGCCGTTCGTCCAAAAAGCCGTCGTCCGGAAGGGGCCGGTCCGATGAGAAATTCCCTCAGATTCGGAGACGGACTCATCGTCACGACCGACAATTCCGGCGGCATCGGCATGAAGCCCGAAGATCCGGTGCGGGCATCCGATGAAACGGTCGCTTACTTTTCTGCGCGGGTGGCCCTGCTGGAGCAGTGGGCGGCCGGTGCCGATCCGAAGGCGGTGATCATTCACAATTTCACGGGATCCGGCAGCTGGGACGCCTACAGTGAAGGGGTCCGCCGGGCGTTTTTTGAGAGCGGGGCGGACGCGCCTCCGATATCCGGAAGCACGGAAACAAACATGGACATGGTCCAATCGGCCGTTGCCGTGACGATGATCGGGAAGACAAGCCGCCTGGCGGACGGAGCCGGAGAAAACTGGTTTCTGTACGGCCGCCCGCTTGTCGGTGAAGCGGTCCTGAACGAACGCGGGAAAGTCGCCCGTCTGGATCAAGTGAAAAAAGCGCTTGACGCCGGGCTCGCTTCTGCCGTCTGGCCCGTCGGTTCCGGCGGCCTGGCACGGGAGTGGGAGCGGATGACGGGGCGCACGCTTTCGCAGTGGCCTGCCGGCGTGGATCCGGCCGCCTCCGCCGGCCCGTCCACGGCCGTGCTCGTCCGGATCGCGCCGGAAGCGGAAAAACAGGCCGGCGAACACTTCGGCGAATTTTTCGGACGCGTGAAATAGCATGACGGTCAGGTCTCTCTTCGGAGAGGCCTTTTTTGCTGCGGCGGAAGCGGTGCGGGAGGGGGAGGGTGGTGTGGGCCGTACGGGTTGCGGACTGAGCCGTACGGATCCGGGCTCGAGTCGTACGGGTCACGCCTTGAACCGTACGGATCGCCCGAGTCGTACGGATTACACCTCAAGTCGTACGGATCCGGGTCCGAGCCGTACGGATCGCGCCACGAACCGTACGGATTGCCTGAGTCGTACGGATCGATCCTTGAGTCGTACGGGTCACGCCTTGAACCGGACGGATCACTTCCCGGGCCGTGCGGATCGTCTCTGAACCGGCCGGATCCGGCGGCACGGCCGATTTCTCATTGCACAGGCGGCCGGCATCCCGTACAATCGACAGAAACAGTTGCTTTTTTTTAAGACACATGGAAATATTCTAAAATAGTGTTGACTGAATGCTCATTCATTATTAAACTGTATCCATAGACATTGCCGGAACCAGGCCTGTCACGAAGCTGAAAGCGGATACAGAGACGCCGTCCGGCAAACGGAAAGAAAGGGGAGGACATTGTGAACCCATTGCTCATCGCCAACTGGATTTTATTCCTGGCCGTCGTTGCCTACGGGCTCGGACTGTTCACATACGTCGTCAAAACACGGATCCAGTTCATCAGGCTCGGAAAGAAAGAGGAATTCGACCTCAAGCTCCAGGAACGCCTGCATATGATCTGGGTGAACGTCTTCGGACAGAAGAAGCTGTTGAAAGACAAGAAGAGCGGCGCGATCCACGTCATGTTCTTCTACGGATTCCTGCTCGTGCAGTTCGGAGCGATCGACCTCATCTGGAAAGGACTCAAGCCGGGATCCCACCTGCCGTTCGGCCCGGTGTATCCGGCGTTCACGTTCTTCCAGGAGATCGTCGTCTTCATGATCCTCGTCGCGGTCGTCTGGGCATTCTACCGCCGTTACGTCGAGAAGCTCGTCCGGCTGCGCCGCGGCTGGAAAGCGGGCCTCGTCCTCATCTTTATCGGGACGCTCATGCTGTCGACGCTCGTCGCCAACGGCATGAACATGATCTGGCACAACGAGGCGGCCACCTGGACGGAACCGATGGCATCGCTCATCGCCGGCGGATTCCGCTGGATGCCGGCATCTGCGGCAACGGCGATTTTCTTCGTTGCCTGGTGGGTCCACCTGCTCACGCTGCTCGCGTTCCTCGTGTACGTGCCGCAGTCCAAGCACGCGCACTTGATCGCCGGACCTGCAAACACGTTCCTCATGCGCTTTGACCGCCGCGGCAAGCTCGCGCCGATCGACTTCTCCGTTCTGGAAGAAGAAGACGGCGACGAGGAAGAAATGCCGTCGATCGGCGCTGGCAAGATCGAGGACTTCACGCAGCTCCAGATGCTCGACTTCTACGCTTGTGTCGAATGCGGACGCTGCACGAACATGTGCCCGGCGACCGGCACCGGCAAGATGCTGTCGCCGATGGACCTCATCACGAAGCTGCGCGACCACCTGACGAACACCGGGGCGGTCACGACAAAGCAGAAACCTTGGGTGCCGCAGTTCATGTTCAGCGACACGCGCGGCAACCAGCTCGCGATGGCGGCAGGCGCTGAAGGCGCGGTCATCGGAGACATCTACAGCCCGTCGCTCATCGGTGACGTCATCACGGAAGAAGAAATCTGGGCGTGCACGACCTGCCGGAACTGTGAAGACCAGTGCCCGGTCATGAACGAACACGTCGACAAGATCATCGACCTCCGCCGCTACCTCGTTATGACGGAAGGCCGCATGGATGCGGATGCACAGCGTGCGATGACGAACATCGAGCGCCAGGGCAACCCTTGGGGCCTCAACCGGAAAGAGAAGGAGAACTGGCGCGATGCGCGTCCGGATCTTCACATCCCGACGGTCAAGGAAGCGAAGAAATCGGGCGAAGGCTTCGAGTACCTGTTCTGGGTCGGCTCGATGGGCGCCTTCGACAACCGCTCCCAGAAGATCGCGCTCTCGTTTGCGCATCTGATGAACGAAGCGGGCGTCAAATTCGCCATCCTCGGCAACAAGGAAAAGAACTCCGGCGATACGCCGCGACGCCTTGGAAACGAGTTCCTGTTCCAGGAGCTCGCCGAAGCGAACATCAAGGAATTCGAGAAAAACGACGTGCAGAAGATCGTCACGATCGACCCGCACGCCTACAACATCTTCAAAAACGAATATCCGGACTTCGGATTTGATGCAATCGTCTACCATCATACGGAGCTGCTGTACAAGCTCATCATGGAAGGCCGCCTGAAGCCGAAGTATGCAATCAACGAAAAGATCACGTTCCATGATTCGTGCTACCTTGGCCGCTACAACGATGTGTATGATCCGCCGCGTGAGATTCTCAAGTCGATCCCGGGCGTCGAACTTGTCGAAATGGTCCGCAACCGCCAGGACGGCATGTGCTGCGGCGCGGGCGGCGGCCTCATGTGGATGGAGGAAGACGCCGGACACCGCGTGAACGTCGCGCGGACCGAGCAGGCGCTCGAAGTGAACCCGTCCGTCATCTCCTCGGGCTGCCCATACTGCCTGACGATGCTGTCCGACGGCACGAAAGCGGTCGAAGTGGAAGACAAGGTCGGCACGTACGACGTCGCCGAGCTGCTGGAGCGCTCGATCTTCGGAGACCACCCGGAAGCTGCGGTTGCCGAAGAAGAAGAACCCGTCCTGCAGTGATTCTTGCACTATCTTTGAAAATTCGATACAATGAAACAAATGAGAGAGGGAGTGCATTGCGTCACTCCCTTTTCTTTGGAGGAAATGTCGAGCGAGCGTTCAGTCACCGGCCATGCACCGAAAAACGGACGTCCGCCCGGCTTTCTCCGGGAACTCTATGAAAACGCTCTCAACTTTAAAGGGGGAAACTCAAATGGCGAAAACGGTCATCCTCGGCGGCGCACGGACGCCGTTCGGCAAATTCGGCGGGCTCCTTGCCAAGAAAACGGCAAGCGACCTCGGCGGCACGGCAATCCGGGCGGCACTCGAGCGGACGGAGACGGCACCTGAAGAAGTCGATGAAGTGATCATGGGCACGGTGCTCCAGGGCGGGCAGGGACAGATCCCGTCCCGTCAGGCGGCAAGCAAAGCCGGACTTCCGTGGAGCACGAAAACCGAGACGGTGAATAAAGTCTGTGCATCCGGCATGCGGAGCGTCACGCTCGCCGATCAGATCATCCGGCTCGGCGACGAAGAAGTGATCGTCGCGGGCGGTATGGAATCGATGTCAAATGCGCCGTATTACATGCCGAAAGGCCGTTTTGGGCTGAAAATGGGTGATGCCCCGCTTATCGACGGCATGATCCACGACGGCCTGTCCTGCTCGTTCCACCCGGAGCGCGTCCACATGGGCACGTACGGAAATTCCACCGCCGAAGAAATGAGCCTCAGCCGCGAAGCGCAGGATGACTGGGCCCTCCGCAGCCATGAACGGGCCGTGAAGGCGATCGACGAAGGCCTGTTTGTCGAAGAAATCGTGCCGGTGGAAGTGCCGGCGCGAAAAGGCCAGTCGATCCTTGTCGGCGAAGACGAAGCCCCGCGCCGCGACACGTCGAAAGAGTCGCTCGCAAAACTGCGTCCGGCATTCGGCAACGACGGCACGATCACGGCGGGCAACGCGCCGGGCGTCAACGACGGTGCGTGCGCACTCGTATTGATGAGTGCAGACCGCGCCGAAAAGGAAGGCCGGGACATTCTGGCGGAAGTGCTCGGACACGCCGAAGTGGCTGTCGAGCCGGAGCATTTCCCTCAAACGCCGGGACTCGTCATCAATGCATTGCTTCAAAAGACCGGAAAATCGCTTGAGGACATCGACTTGTTTGAGATCAACGAGGCCTTCGCGGCAGTGGCGCTTGCCAGCTCCGAGATCGCGAAGCTCGACCCTGAAAAAGTGAATGTGAACGGCGGAGCCGTGGCACTCGGACACCCGATCGGGGCAAGCGGCGCCCGCATCATCCTGACGCTCGCACACGAACTGAAGCGGCGCGGCGGCGGGATCGGCATCGCGGCGATCTGCTCGGGCGGCGGCCAGGGCGACGCCATCATGATTGAAGTACCGGAGGGGGAATGACGGATGGATATTAAAAAGATAATGGTGATCGGAGCAGGACAGATGGGCGGCGGCATCGCGCAAGTGTGCGCCCAGTCCGGCTTCGACGTCACCTTGAACGATATCAGTGAAGCATCCTACGAAAAGGGCCTCGGCGTCATCACGAAAAACCTGTCGCGCAATGTCGACAAAGGACGGATGACCACCGAAGAGAAGGAAGCAACGCTTGGCCGGATCACGAAATCGACCGACCTGGCCGATGCCAAAGACGCCGACCTCATCATTGAAGCGGCGGTCGAGAAAATGGAGATCAAGCAGTCGATCTTCCGCCAGCTTGATGAAACCGCGCCGAAACAGGCCATTCTCGCCACGAACACGTCGGCACTGCCGATCACGGAAATCGCAGCGGTGACCGGCCGGCCCGGCCAGGTCATCGGCATGCACTTCATGAATCCGGTCCCGGTCATGAAGCTCGTTGAAATCATCCGCGGGCTCGCCACCACCGACGAAACGTACAAAGCGATCGAAGAGATGACGCGCAAGCTGTCGAAGACGCCGGTCGAAGTGAACGACTATCCGGGCTTTGTCTCCAACCGCGTCCTCATGCCGATGATCAACGAGGCGATCTTCACTCTCTATGAAGGCGTTGCCACGAAAGAAGACATCGACGAAGTGATGAAGCTCGGCATGAACCACCCGATGGGCCCGCTCCAGCTCGCCGACTTCATCGGCCTCGACACTTGCCTGTACATTCTGGAAGTGCTCCAGGAAGGATTCGGCGATCCGAAATACCGTCCGTGCCCGCTCCTGCGCAAATACGTCAACGCCGGCTGGCTCGGCAAAAAGTCCGGCCGCGGCTTCTATGTCTACGAATAAAGAATAAATCATCATACAGAAAGCCTTAAAGAGGTGCACAGCATGGATTTTCATTTCACCGAAGAACAAAAGATGATGCGCAAGATGGTGCGGGACTTCGCCAAAAACGAAATCGAGCCGTTCATCCCGCGCATGGAAGCCGGGGAATTTCCGCGCGACATCGTCCGCAAGATGGGCGAGCTCGGCCTGATGGGCATTTCCGTCCCCGAAAAATACGGCGGCTCGGAAATGGACTACGTGAGCTACATCATCGCCGTCCATGAACTTTCGAAAGTGAGCGCCGTGCCGGGCGTCATCCTGTCGGTCCACACGTCGGTCGGAACCAATCCGATTCTCCTGTTCGGCACCGAGGAACAAAAGCAGAAATACGTGCCGAAGCTCGCATCGGGCGAGTACCTCGGAGCCTTCTGCCTCACCGAACCGTCCGCCGGATCCGACGCCGGAGCGCTGAAGACTCGCGCTGTGAAGAAGGACGGAGGGTATGTCCTGAACGGTTCGAAAATTTTCATTACAAACGGCGGGGAAGCGGATGTGTACATCGTCTTCGCCTCGACCGACCCTGCCGCCGGGACACACGGCATCACGGCGTTCATCGTCGAAGCCGGCACGCCGGGGCTCGTCATCGGCAAAGACGAGAAAAAGATGGGTCTCCATGGCTCCCGGACCGTCGGGCTCACATTCGAAGATATGAACGTGCCGGAGGAAAATGTGCTCGGCAAGCCGGGCGAAGGATTCAAAATTGCCCTCGCCAACCTCGACGCCGGCCGGATCGGCATCGCGGCGCAGGCCCTCGGCATCGCGGAAGCGGCACTTGAAGCCGCGACCGGGTACGCGAAGGAACGCGTCCAGTTCGGCAAGCCGATTGCGGCCAATCAAGGCATCGGCTTCAAGCTTGCCGATATGGCCACACAAGTTGAAGCGGCCCGGCTCCTCGTCTACCGTGCCGCCTGGCTTCGCTCGCAGGGGCTGCCGGCGGGCAAGGAAGCGTCAATGGCAAAACTGTGGGCTTCCCAGGCGGCCGTCGACTGTGCGACCGAAGGCATCCAGGTGTTCGGCGGCTACGGCTACACCGAAGACTACCCGATGGAACGATTTTTCCGTGACGCCAAAGTCACCCAGATTTACGAGGGCACGAGCGAGATCCAGCGGCTCGTCATCAGTAAACATCTGACGAAGTAAGAGGTTCTGTGCCAAAACGTTGTTTCGGCGGATAAAGATCATGCTTCCCGGGATAAAGATAACGTTCGCCTTGATATAGATAACGCTTTGGCCGATAAAGATAACGTTCGGCCCGATAAAGATAACGCTTCACTGCAATCACTTCATTGATGACCGAAAGGGTGTTGAAAATGGATTTTAAGCTTTCTGAAGAACATGAGATGATCCGAAAAATGGTGCGCGATTTCGCGACGAAGGATGTGGCGCCGACCGCTGCAGAGCGCGACGAGGAAGAACGGTTCGACATGGAGATCTTCCACAAGATGGCGGAACTCGGCCTGACGGGGATTCCGTGGCCGGAAGAGTACGGCGGCATCGGGTCCGATTTCCTGGCTTATGTGATCGCGGTCGAGGAACTGTCGCGCGTCGATGCATCCGCCGGAGTTGTCCTGTCCGCGCACACGTCGCTCGCCGGCTGGCCTGTGTTCAAATACGGCAACGAAGAGCAGAAGCAGAAGTACCTCCGGCCAATGGCGGAAGGGTCGAAAGTCGGCGCGTACTGCCTGACGGAAGCGGGTTCCGGTTCCGACGCGGGCGGCATGAAGACGACGGCCAAGAAAGACGGCGACCACTATATCCTGAACGGCTCGAAGATGTTCATCACGAACGGCGGCATCGCCGACACGTACATCGTGTTTGCGGTCACTGATCCGACTTCGAAGCACAAAGGCACGAGCGCGTTCATCGTCGAGAAGGACTTTGAAGGATTCTCGGTCGGCAAAAAAGAGAAGAAGATGGGGATCCGCTCGTCCCCGACAACGGAAGTCATCTTCGACAACTGCAAAGTGCCGGCGGAAAACCTGCTCGGCGAAGAAGGCCAGGGCTTCATCATCGCGATGAAGACGCTCGACGGCGGCCGCAACGGCATCGCCGCACAGGCAGTCGGCATCGCACAGGGCGCACTGGACGCATCGGTTGATTACGCGAAGGAACGCGTCCAGTTCGGCAAGCCGATCGCGGCCAATCAAGGCGTCGGCTTCAAGCTTGCCGACATGGCGACGTCGATCGAAGCGTCCCGCCTCCTCACTTACCAGGCAGCCTGGCTCGAGTCGAACGGCCACCCGTACGGCAAGGAATCCGCGATGGCGAAACTGATGGCCGGCGACACGGCGATGAAAGTCACGACCGAAGCGGTCCAGGTCTACGGCGGTTACGGCTACACGAAAGACTATCCGGTAGAGCGCTTCATGCGCGACGCGAAGATCACCCAGATCTATGAAGGCACGCAGGAAATCCAGCGCCTCGTCATCTCCCGCATGCTGACGAAATGACGGAACAGCACAAACAGGCACGCCATGAGGTGAAGTCGTCCGTCAAAGACGAGACGCTCATCGAGAAGCGCCGTGACCAGATGATCCGCGGAGCGGTGAAGCTTTTCAGGGAGAAGGGGTTCCACCGCACGACGACGCGGGAAATCGCGAAGGAAGCGGGCTTCAGCATCGGCACGCTGTATGAATATATCCGGACAAAGGAAGACGTGCTGTACCTCGTCTGCGACCGGATCTACGACGAAGTGAACAGCCGCCTGTCTCCGCTCGCCGGACAGCCCGGCACGATCGACGGCCTGAAAGACGCCATCCTGCAGTACATCACACTCATCGACGATATGGAAGACGAGTTCACCGTCATGTACCAGGAGTCGAAATCGCTGCCGAAGACGGCACTGAAATACGTTCTTGAAAAAGAGCTTGAAATGACCGCCCTGTTCAGGAAAATCCTCGCCGGCTGCGCGGAGTCGGGGGAACTCCGTCTTTCCGAAAAGGAAACGGAGCTGGCTGCGCACCACATCGTCGTCCAGGGCCAGATGTGGGCATTCCGCCGGTGGGCGCTCCATAAACTGTTCACGCTCGAGGAATTCATTACCATGCAGACGGATGAGCTCATCCATGGACTGAGCGTCCGTCTGCGGGAGGGGGAACCATCTTGACCACAGCACCAGTTGAAGTGTACCGCCCGGTGAACCATGTCCGGTTCGTCACGGCTTCCAGCCTGTTCGACGGCCACGATGCGTCGATCAACATCATGCGCCGCATCCTCCAGGCGAGCGGCGCCGAAGTCATCCACCTCGGCCACAACCGTTCCGTCGAGGAAGTCGTCAACGCCGCCATCCAGGAAGACGTCCAGGGCATCGCGATCTCGTCCTATCAGGGCGGCCATGTGGAATATTTCAAGTACATGCACGACCTGCTCAAGGAAAAAGGCGCACCGCACATCCGCATCTACGGCGGGGGAGGCGGCGTCATCATTCCGAAAGAGATCAAGGAACTGCAGGACTACGGCATCTCCGGCATCTTCTCGCCTGAAGACGGACGCCGGCTCGGCCTTCAGGGCATGATCAACGAAATGCTGAAGCAGTGCGACTACAAGACGTCCGAGAAAAAAGACCTCGGCCATCCCGAAGACCTCACGACAGAAAACGTTCCGCTTCTCTCCGGCCTGATCACGATGGCGGAGGACGCCCACAAAACCGGCGACGAGGAAGCCGAAAAGATGCTCGAAGAAGTCCGGAAGCATTCGAAAAACACACCGGTGTTCGGCATCACAGGCACGGGCGGCGCCGGCAAGAGCTCGTTGACGGATGAACTAATCCGCCGGTTCCTGCACGAGCTGCCGGACAAGAAAGTCGCCATCCTGTCGATCGACCCGACAAAGCAGAAGACGGGCGGCGCGCTGCTCGGCGACCGGATCCGGATGAACGCCATCTTCAGCAACCGCGTCTACATGCGGTCGCTCGCCACGCGCGGATCGCGCTCCGAGCTTTCCGGAGCGATCAAAGATGTGCTCGATGTTGTGCGTGCGGCCGGCTTTGACCTGATTGTCGTCGAGACGAGCGGAATCGGCCAGGGCGATGCGGAAGTCGCGGAAATCTCCGATGCTTCGATGTATGTGATGACGAGCGAATTCGGCGCACCGACGCAGTTGGAAAAGATCGACATGATCGACTTTGCGGACTTGATCGCCATCAACAAGTTCGAGCGCAAAGGATCTGAAGACGCCCTGCGCCAGGTGCAGAAACAGTACCAGCGCAGCCGCACGCTGTTCGACAAGAACCTCGACGACATGCCGGTGTACGGCACGATCGCCAGCCAGTTCAATGACAAAGGGACCAACTCGCTGTTCGCGGCGATCGTCGACGTCCTGAACGAGAAATTCAACCTCGGCTGGGAGACGTCCTACAAGCATTCGGTGAAAACTCAGAAGCAGAACGTTATCATCCCGAACGACCGCCGCTACTACCTCCGCGAAATCACGGACACGGTCCGCGATTATCACAAGCGTTCGGAGCAGCAGGCGGAATTCGGACGGCGCCTGTTCCAGCTGGAAGGTTCGCTTGGGATGATCCGTGAAAAAGGCGGCGATGAAGCGCTCGAGAAATCACTCGAATCGCTCATGGCAAGCGTGCGCGACGAGCTCACTGCGGAATCCAAGCGTATCCTCGACAACTGGGAAAGCTTGAAAAAAGCCTACTCCGGCGAGGAATTCGTGACGAAAGTCCGCGACCGCGAAATCCGCACGATTCTGCGCACGGAAAGCCTGTCCGGCCTTCAGATCCCGAAAGTCGCCTTGCCACGATTCAAGGACTACGGCGAGATCCTCCGCTGGGTGTATGCCGAAAACGTGCCGGGTTCATTCCCTTACACGGCGGGCGTGTTCCCGTTCAAGCGCCAGGGCGAAGATCCGAAGCGCCAGTTCGCGGGCGAAGGAACGCCGGAGCGGACCAACCGCCGGTTCCATTACCTGTCAAAGGACGACGATGCCAAGCGGCTGTCGACCGCATTCGACTCGGTCACCCTCTACGGGGAAGATCCGGATTACCGCCCGGACATCTACGGAAAAGTCGGCGAGTCCGGCGTTTCCATCTGCACGCTCGAAGACATGAAGAAGCTGTACGACGGCTTTGACCTGTGCGCGCCGACGACGTCCGTCTCGATGACGATCAACGGCCCGGCGCCGATCATCCTCGCAATGTTCATGAACACCGCGATCGACCAGCAGGTGAAGAAGAAAGAAGAAGAGCTCGGCCGCGTACTCACCGTGGAAGAGTTTACCGACGTCCGGGAACAGACGCTGCAGACCGTCCGCGGCACCGTTCAGGCGGACATCCTGAAAGAAGACCAGGGCCAGAACACATGCATCTTCTCGACGGAATTCGCGCTCCGGATGATGGGCGATATCCAGAAGTACTTCATTGACCACAAAGTGCGCAACTATTACTCGGTTTCGATCTCCGGCTACCATATCGCGGAAGCGGGGGCGAACCCGATTTCTCAGCTGGCGTTCACGCTGGCGAACGGTTTCACGTACGTCGAGTACTACTTGAGCCGCGGCATGAACATCGATGACTTCGCACCGAACCTGTCGTTCTTCTTCTCGAACGGGCTGGATCCGGAATATACGGTCATCGGCCGTGTCGCACGCCGCATCTGGGCGGTCGCGATGCGCGAGAAATACGGCGCGAACGAACGCAGCCAGAAGCTGAAGTACCATGTCCAGACGTCCGGACGCTCGCTGCATGCCCAGGAGATTGACTTCAATGATATCCGCACCACACTCCAGGCGCTCATGGCGCTGCAGGACAATTGCAACTCGCTGCACACGAACGCCTACGACGAAGCGATCACGACGCCGACCGAAGAATCGGTCCGCCGGGCGATGGCGATCCAGATGATCATCACGAAGGAACACGGCCTGTCGAAAAACGAAAACCCGCTCCAGGGATCGTTCATCATCGAGGAACTCACCGACCTTGTCGAACAGGCGGTGCTTGAAGAATTCGACCGGCTCAACGACCGCGGCGGCGTCCTCGGCGCGATGGAGACCCAATACCAGCGGGGCAAGATCCAGGAAGAATCGATGTACTACGAGCACCTGAAGCACTCGGGCGACCTGCCGATCATCGGCGTGAACACGTACCTCAACCCGAACCCGCCGAGCGAAGAAGACATCGACAGCATGGAACTCGCACGCGCGACGAAGGAAGAGAAAGAAACCCAGATCCACAACCTCCGCGCCTTCCAGGAAAGCCACGAAGACAAAACGGCCGAAGCCCTCAACCGCCTCAAGCAGGCCGCCGTCTCAAACGGCAACATCTTCGAGGAACTCATGGAAACGGTGAAAGTGGCCAGCCTCGGTCAGATCACCGGCGCGCTTTATGAAGTCGGCGGACAGTATAGAAGGAATATGTAAGAACAAAAGCGGAGCGGGCCTGCCAAGACCCGACAGGCATAAGGCAGGATGCAGAGCGAAGCCCGCTTCGCGGCGCATCATGACTTATGACCCCGAAGGTCTGGCCCGCGCAGCTGGATGGAACAAAAGCGGAGGGCGGCTGGAAGGATGAAGTCAGCCAAAGTCCGCCGCTATGCGGCAAAGGCGGACGGCCGAGTCGTACGGATCCCGGCTTGAGTCGTACGGATCCGTCCCCGAGTCGTACGGGCTGAGTCACCCGGCGCCCGGATGCGGCCGAGTCGTACGGATCCTGGCCTGAACCGTACGGAACCCGGCTTGAGTCGTACGGATCCGTCCCCGAGTCGTACGGGTTGAGTCAC
>NZ_JBHLWY010000022.1:0-86925 GCF_042432615.1 Bhargavaea ullalensis | reverse complement strand
AAGGATGTTCAGGAAAAAGAAAAACTGTAGCCAAAGGAGCATTAGGCTCACTTTGTCTACAGTCTGAACAAAAAAGCCGCACTTGGCGGCTTTTTTGTTGATTGCATCGTCAGGCCCAGGGCACCGGGCTGCTTTGGAGGGCTTGCTGGAGAGAGCTGAATGTGGCAAGACCGGAGAAATTGAGGCCCAGGTGGACTGAGGTTTGTGCAATTTCCGGGCGGATGCCGGTGATTGTGGCTTTGACTCCCAGCAGTTCGAGGATTTGAGTGAGTTCATAAAGCTGATGGGCGACCATCGTGTCAATGATCGTCACGCCGGACAGGTCGATGAACAACTGGACAATCCCTTCATCCGAACATCTTTGAGGCACCTGGATTTTGATGATCTGTGCGCGGTTTGTATCAATGTCGCCGACAAGCGGAAGGATGCCCCGCTCGCAGTCGATCTGGATCACCGGGCTGCCGAGTTCATCGATCAGGCTTTGCTGGGCCCGCAGCCGTTCTTCCATCAAAGCATGATACTCCCTGCAAAACGAGAGCACCAGTTCATCAAATGAGCTGTTCAGTTCCTCGCTCCATCGCAGCAAGTCTTCCCGGGCCACTTCGGCGTTATTTTCCTGGATGAAGCGCTCAACGAATGTCCAGAAGACAAAACGGGCCGACCCGAGTGCACGCAATACTTCGTGGATCGGCGTCCCGGTCCGGACACGGCTGGCGGCCACGAGTTCCGCCCATTCGTTTTTCCGCTTTTCAAATTCGTCGGTGTCCCCGACCAGGCACGTGGCGAGCGCCAGGTTCGTCAGCCGGTTTTGCTCGCGGAGCGCCTGCTTCATAAAGCCGTCCGCACCAGGCGCATAGATTGAGCCCTGCTGTTCGTCACGGCGATTCATCCACTCATCCGTGATTTTCTCCGCGTGTTCCTCCAAAAAATCAAACAACGCCCGATTGATCTCTGTCATTGGCCAACCGCATCCTTTCACGCCGGCGTGCGTTGTAGCACCGGCCCCATTAAAAGTGTTCTCATTCCTCTAAGTCTACCACCGCAAAAGCCGATTAGAAAGATTCTCACCGTTTATTCCCATCTAAGAAGGGAAGATGCACAGAAAAGAATGGAATGAGGAGATAAGATGGAGATCTTGAAAGTGGACGGAAAGCTGGACATGAAAAAGCTCGCGCTGTCGGTGGCCGTCCCGGTCATCGGCGGATCGATCGTCGGGATGCTGACGAGCAAAAGTTCCAAGGAGCAGTTCAAAAAACTGAAGAAGCCAGGCTTTGCTCCTCCGCAGGCAACCTTCCCGATTGCCTGGACTTCTTTGTACGCCGTGATGGGCGTCGCAAGATACCGGGCAGGCCAGGCGCGGACAAATGAAGGCCGCTCGGGCTCGTTCGCCTCTTATGACGTCCAGCTCGGGCTGAACTTCCTCTGGTCGTTCCTGTTCTTCAAATGGGGACTGCGCGGGACTGCGCTTGCAGAAATGACGGCACTGCTCGGCGCCATCATTCTGTCAATGGCAGAATTCAGGAGGGAAGACCGGACAGCCGGCGCCCTCATGATTCCGTATGTTGCCTGGGTGATCTATGCATTGGCCCTCAACGCTTCGATCTGGGAGAAAAACAAATGACAATCTTGCCAAGTCCCGTCCGGATCATCCGGCCGGGATTTTACTTTGCCCTTCCTTTGATCAGCATGCGGAACAGCTGGCGGTTCATCCAGAGAAAGAACAACACCCAGACGGCGAGGCTGATCGGGAAGAACAGGGCCGGTATCATGCGCAGCTCCGGCATGCCCATCGCGCCGGCGAGCTGATGGGTCGCCGCCGTGTACATCGCAAGCGGAAACGCCATGCCCCAAAATTGCGGGTCGTACGTCAGGGGATCCCGGCGAACGCCGTATCTCCAGATCGCCAGCAGCAAAAGCAGCGGAATCCACCAAGTCGCAGTGGCCCATGCGAGCAGGGTAAGCCCCTTCAAAAATGGGAGCATGCCGGTGACGAGATCATCGTGTTCGGTGTCCGTGATGAGCAGCGAGCCGGCCAGTGTCGTGATGGCGGCGGCACCCATGCTGATCCAGTAGGTCGGCGAGAATTTCTTCGGCTCCAGTTTCACGAACACGAGCCGGTGGAAAATCGGAATGATGATCAGCAAATAAAGCATGAAGCCGAGGAAGAACAGGCAGATTGACGAGAAGACCCACAGCCGCGGCGATTCACTGCCGCGCCCAAGCAGGACGGCGAGGATCGCCAGCGACTGGGTGGCCACCGCAGCGATGAGCCAGGCCCCGCCGATTCCGGACGACAGATCCGGCTTTTCTTTGCGCACAATGGCCGCGGTGAAAAAGCCGTACATGATGAGGATCCACAAAGCGAGCGCCAGCCAGAACAGGAAGGTGGCGGCGCCCGTCCTGCCCGTGATGACGACGAGCTCACTTCCGAAAACGCCCGTCCCGGCAACCCATGTAAAGAAGCCCGGGCCGGCCGCGTGGTCCCCAAGGTCCGCGGCGACCCGTCGCGGATGGAACGCGATCCGTACGCCGGTCAGCAGCCAGAGCAGCAGGAACGTGATGACATTGACGCCGAGCAGGAACAGAGCAAGTCTCGAGAAACCGAGCAGATGCGCTGAAATCGACAGTGCCCCTGTTGCCATGACAACCGCAAAGTAGCCGGAATACAAGTACTCGGTCTGTTTTTTGATAAAGTCCAGCATGATGCAACTCCCAACCAATTCGTGATGACCCCATTGAGGGACCCACCCTATTGTACACCTCCGCAAGGCCAAAAAAGGTTCCGGGCCGCCGCCCGGAACCTCTTTTATCAGCTGCCGAACCGTTCTTTCAGCTTGTTGAAGTCCGCCTGCATCTTCTCTTTGTATTCCGCCACTTTCTTCTCGCGCGTGGCAGACCGCTCCTCGGCCATCTTATCGCGGGCCTGTTTCTCAAGGTCGTCCTGCAATTCGCGCGCATGTTCGATCTCTTCTTGAATTTCTGCGGCCGGATAGCGTTCCACGACCGTTTCGAATTTGCCGAACACCCGGTCAAGCGGCGCTTCCGACTGTTCCTGGACAACCGAGACGATCGCCACGTCCCCGTCTTTCATCCGGAGAGTCATCGACCAGAACAGCCCGGTCTCCCGCTTCATGTCGTTTGCATCCGCAAGAAGTCCGACCGACCCGCCGATGCCGACGCCGAGCAGGACGCCGAGCGGACCTGCGATGATGCCGGCCAGCCCCCCGACGATGCTCCCGATCAGCGTGTCATCCGCCGAAACCTTGCCGGTGTCAAAAGAATCCTTCAGCAAAATATTGCCGTGTTCCTTTTTCAGGATGCCGACCTGGGAGAGAACCGCCTCATCCTCGAATGTCGATAGTTTTTTCAGTTCGGACAGCGCCTGGAATGCCTCACTTTCCACACGGAAATAACTGATGACTACGTTTTCCACAATACCTTCCCCTTTCCCGATTGGACGTGATCGGTTTAGGTATTCCCCTTTTCCGGTGTACTCAAGCAAAAAACACCAGCCGGCAACCGGCGCACCGCCGTTAGTTCAGCCGAGCAGGAGGCCGGCGGCGAACAGCAGCCCGAACACCCAGTGCTGGCGGGCGGACGCAGGCATCGCTGCCAGTTCATCTTCCCTTGGCGCGTTTCTCCGGAGCAGCCGGATGAGCCTTGCCGAGAAAGGAAGCGCAAGCAGGGAGATCAGCGCGGATACCGGAAACAGTCCTCCCCCCACGAACGCCGCGACGGACGCATAGGCACCCGCTATGAGACCGATCAGCAAAATACGTGCGCGCCCCCTGCCGATGCGAATCGGTACGGTGCAGCGGAACGGCCGGTCTTTTTCCATGTCCCTGATATTGTTCGTCAAGATCATCGAGGAAATGAGAAACGCGAACGGCAATGCAACGGCAAAGATGCCCGGGCCAAACGGAACTTCTTGAATGCCGTAGGCGAGCAGTGCCACGGTGAAGCCGAGGAAAACGGCGGCGACCGCCTCGCCGAGCCCGAGCGAAGAAAGCGGGCGACGGCCTGCAGAGTAAAACAGTGCTGCCAGGATGGAGACGGCCCCCGCCCAGAGCACCCAGCCGCCGGATTTGAGAGCAATCAGGATTCCGAGCAGCGCGGCTGACCCGAGCATCCCCTCCGCCAGATACGGCAGGTTGCTCAATGACGGGTGCCCGGGCACGGGATCTTTCGTCCACTTGTCCGTGTCCTGGCCCTTCTTGAAGTCGAAGTAGTCGTTCAGCACATTGGCCGACATCTGGACGAGGAGAGAAGCCATCAGGAACAGCAGGAACAGACCGGGCCGGACGGTTCCTTTTTGTGCCGCCCAGACCGTTCCGGCGACCGCCGGTGTGATCGTGCCGCTCAGTGTGGCCGGACGGACAAGACCGATCCATGTCCCTTTGTATGAATAGTGGTCTGCGTCCCGCTTCATGGCGATCCCCTCTTTCTCTTTTCAAAAAGTCAGCATGGCGACGAGCAGTGAAACGAATCCGAGCACTTCCACACCCGAGACGGCCGTCACCCGCCGCATGGCCCGGTTGAGGAGCATCGGATAGCCGCGGCCCGCCATGCTCCAAAGCGTCCGGTTGCGGATCACCCGCATGGAGTACCGGTAGCTGACGAATGCCCCCCAGCCGAGCGTGAGAATTCCGAGTCCGAAGGCGAGCATGAAATGGATCCCGTACGAGGTGGTCCAGAGCGTGCCCCATTCCCGGATCGGCCCGAATGCCGTCCCGAGCAGCACGCCGGTTGCAATGACGGCAGCCCCCGCCAGCGACAGCAGCCGGTGCGTCCAGCCCATGAGTGACTCGAGGAATTGCTGCTGATGGGAAAAATCCAGTTTTTTCACCGCCGGAAATACCCCCCAGCCGACAAACAGAATCCCGCCGACCCAAATGAGTCCGAACAGGATATGGACGCCGAGCAGCATCTGGTGGACTGTCAAACCCATGTCCGACACGACCTTTCCCTTTGTTTGACTCCAGTGTAAGACCAAAGGCAATAGACTGCCTTGACGCCGGTCAAGATGTATCGCCGCGAACACGGTTCTGCAGTAATCAGCCCTCAAAAACACGAACGTTAACGGAATATTAAAGCGTTTTCAATCGTTATCTGTTCGTTTTTTTGATGAATCTGTTGATTATACCGCTATAAAACTTTTAAAGACGAATGTATGAAAAGGGTTGACATCCGCCTTTAACGTGCTAAGATTATTCATAATTTCATAATTGACCGAACAATTGTGAGGGAGACATGCGGATGATCGGAGGACTTTCAGAGAGCCGGCGGCAGGTGCGAGCCGGCAGTCCCGTTCATCTGTTCCGCTCCGGAGAGATTGGCGGGCCGAACCATTTTCAGTAGGCCCGTCCGGCACATGCCCGTTACGCATGCGAACGAAGGCTGCCGCGAAGGCGCGCAGCAAATGAGGGTGGCACCGCGAGGCCAAGAGCCATTCGCCCCTTGCACAACTGATGCAGGGAGACGAGTGGCTTTTTTTCATTCACTGAAGGAGGAGATTCATGATGCTTCAAGACCAACAATATTTGCGGATTCCGGGACCGACACCGATCCCGCCGAGTGTGGAACGGGCAATGACCAAGCCGATGGTGGGCCACCGGGCTGCAGTGACCGATGACCTGCAGGCGAAGATCCGGCCCCGCCTCAGGAAAGTCTTCGGAACAGACCAGGATGTCCTGATCGTCGCCGGCAGCGGGACGTCCGGCCTCGAGGCGGCTGCGATCAACACCGTCCGCCGCGGCGAAGAAGCCATCGTGATCATCTCCGGCTCGTTCGGGGCCCGTTTCGAGAAGATCTGCCATGCACACGGCATCCTCGTCCACCGCTACGAAACCGTTTGGGGAGAAGCGTTTGACCCCGAACATGTGCGCGGGATGCTGAAGGAGCATCCGGATGTGAAAGCCGTCATCGCGACTTACTGCGAAACGTCGACCGGCGTCGTGAACCCGGTCGCGGAACTGGCCAAAGTCGTCCGGGAAGAATCGGACGCCCTCGTCATCGCGGACGGCGTCTCGATCATCGGCGGCGTTGAAGCCAAGATGGACGAATGGGGACTCGACGTCCTCGTCACCGGTTCGCAAAAAGCGATGATGCTTCCGCCGGGACTCATGTTCGCTGCCGTGAGCGAACGGGCCTGGAAGCAGATCGAGGCGAACCCGGAACGCGGGTTTTACCTTGACCTTGTCCAGTACCGGGACAGCATCCGGCACAACACGACCCCTTTCACGCCGGCCATCTCTCTCCTGTACGGTCTCGACCGGGCGCTGGAACTGATCGAAAAAGAAGGGATTGCCGAAGTCGCGGCGCGCCATGAACTGATGCGTGACATGGTGAGGGTGGCATTCAAGGCACACGGCGTCCCGCTCCTCACGACGGATAAAGCCGCTTCGCCGACCGTTACGGCCGTGAAACCCGATTTTGACGCGGAGCAGTTCCGCAGCCTCATCAGCAGCGAGTTCGGTCTTTCCGTCGCCAGCGGCCAGGGTGAACTGAAAGGGAAGATTTTCCGTGTGGGGCATATGGGCTACTGCTCCCCCGCAGATGTGCTCCAGATGATCGCCCTGTTCGAACTCGGCATGATCCGATCCGGCAAGCAGATCGAACCGGGCAAGGGCACCGCCGCCGCCCAGCAAGTTTACCTCCAGAAAGGGGATCAGCCGAAATGAGTGCCATCGCCGAAGCGAAACCCGAAACGAAAAACGCCGTCCTCCTCATCACCGATCCGCTCAGCGAAGACGGCCTTCAGCCGCTGCGTGCGGCCGAAGGTATCGAACTCGACATCTGCACCGGCCTCACCCGCGAAGAACTTCTCGGGGCCGTCAAAACCGCAGATGCGCTGATCGTCCGCAGCGGCACGCAGGTAACCCGCGAAGTGATCGAAGCGGCCGACAGCCTGAAGATCATCGGGCGTGCCGGCGTCGGCGTCGACAACATCGACCTGGAAGCGGCGACCGAGCGAGGCATCATCGTCGTGAATGCGCCCGACGGAAACACGAATTCCGCCGCGGAGCACACGATCGCCATGATGACGTCGCTCGCCCGCAACATTCCTCAGGCCCATCGCTCCCTGCTTGAAGGCAAGTGGGACCGAAAGGCGTTTGTCGGCGTCGAACTGAAAGACAAGACACTCGGCATCGTCGGCCTCGGCCGGATCGGCGCGGAGGTCGCCCGGCGCGCGAAGGGCCAGCGGATGAACGTCATCGCATTCGATCCTTTCCTCACTGAAGAACGGGCGAAAGAAATGGGCATCTCGGCCGGCACGTTCGAGGAAGTGATCCGGGCAGCGGATTTCATCACCGTCCACACGCCGCTCATGAAGGAAACCCGCCACCTGCTCAACGCCGGAGCTTTTGAGAAGATGAAAGACGGCGTCCGGATCGTCAACTGTGCCCGCGGCGGCATCATCGATGAAGGCGCGCTTTATGAAGCGGTGAAGGCGGGCAAAGTGGCAGGCGCTGCGCTCGACGTGATGGAAAGCGAGCCGTTCACCGGCCACCGCCTGCTCGAACTGCCGCAGGTGATCGCCACTCCGCACCTTGGCGCCAGCACGATCGAGGCGCAGGAAAGCGTCGCAATCGACGTCGGCCGGGATGTTATCCGATTCCTGTCGGGAGAGCCGGTCAAAAATCCCGTGAACCTGCCGTCCCTTTCGAAAGAAGCACTCGCAAAAATCGAACCCTTCTTCAACCTGGCAGAAAGCCTCGGCACGTTCCTGTCACGGCTTTCCGACCAGCCGGTCACCGAAGTGAGCGTCAAGTATGCGGGTGAACTGGCCGATTACGACGTCCGCCCGCTCACCCGGAATGCCCTGAAAGGCCTGCTCAAGCGGAATCTCGGCTCTCATGTGAATGACGTCAATGCAAAATTCCTCGCCGACTCGTTCCAGATCAATGTGAGCGAGCACAAAACCGCCAACAGCAAAGGGTTCCAGCAGCTCATCACAGTGGAAGCAAAAACCGGCGAGGTCTTCCACCGTGTCTCCGGCACCCTGCTGAACGGATTCGGCGCCCGAATCGTGAAAGTCGATGACTACGCAGTCGATGTCTCTCCGGAGGGGCATCTGCTCCTCATCCGCCACAAAGACCAGCCGGGCGCAATCGGACGGGTCGGCATGCTGCTTGCCGAGGAAAACATCAACATCGCGACGATGCAGGTCGGCCGCTCCGAAGCCGGCGGCGATGCGATTATGATGCTCACCGTCGACAACGAAGTGCAGCCGGAAGAAGTCGGGCGGCTTCTTGAGATCGATGACATCTATGCCGTCCGCACGGTCGATCTTTAACTGAACGATCGAGAACCCCCGGGCATTCGATTGCCCGGGGGTTTCTTATCGGCCGGAATCCGCGGACAGGGTGTCCAAAATTCCATGAAGTTCGCCGAGATGGCCGATTTCAAACGTCGGATCGGCGTCCGGCAGCTTTTCTTTTCCTTCCCGGTTGATCCAGACCGAGCGGATGCCCGCCCTTCCCGCACCAAGTATGTCCGTGAGCAGATTGTCGCCCACCATGATCGCTTCCCCTGCGTCTGTTCCCGTCTCTTCCAGGACATGCCGGAAAATGGAGGTGTCCGGCTTGCCCCTTCCGAACGCGCCCGATATGACGATCAAGTCAAAATACGGCTCCAGCTCCGGCGTGATGGCCAGCTTTTCCCGCTGAAGCGACGGCGCGCCGTTCGTGAGCAGAACGAGCCGGCAGGTTTCCCTGAGACGGTCCAGGACATCGAATGTTTCTTCATAGATGAACGGCGCTTTCCGGCGCTCTTCGACAAAGCGTTCCGCCAGTTCCGCGCCGAGCGCCGGGTCATCGATGCCGAGCGCTTTCAGCCCGCCCGTCCAAGATTCCTGCCGGTATTCCGGGCTCCGCGCCTTCATCCGGCCGAAATCCTCGCCGGGATCGTCAAACGTCCCCCAAAGCCCCTCAAACGGGTTGATGCCGATCCTCTGTGTGAATTCATATGTATCATATGAAGCATAAAGGCCGCGTGCCGCTTCCCGGACAGCCAGTTCCAGTGCCGACGCATCCGTGCCGACTGTGTCGGCGGCGTACCGGCACGTCCGGTCAAAGGCCGTCCCGATGCTTTTCTTGTCCCACAGCAGTGTATCGTCCAAGTCAAAGATGATGGTCCGGATCATGCAGGATTCCCCCTTTTGTCTGATTGTACCCGAAAAGATGCAGTTTCGGGCGTTCATGTTTGGAATATATGATACGATATAGAAAAATCAGTCGAAAAGGGGTGGGACCGATCATCAAGATGGAAGACGAAATTCAAATCCGGCTGCTGAAGGCGATGCTCGACGGCAGCAAGACGGCGGCAATCGTCACCGATCCGGCCCAGGAGGACAATCCGGTCATTTTCGCCAATCGCACGTTCGAGACGCTCACCGGCTATTCTCCGGAAGAAACGATCGGCCGGAACTGCCGTTTTCTGCAGGGGGAGAAGACGAACAGGGAGGATCTCCGTAAAATCAGGGAGGCCGTCCGCAATGAACAGTCCATCACCGTAACGCTTAAAAACTATCGCAAAGACGGCAGACCGTTCTGGAACCGTCTGCAGATTGAGCCGATCCGGGTGGACGGGAAGCTGTACTTCACAGGCACCCAGACCGATGTGACAGTAGAGCGGAGGCAGATGCGGGAAATTTCCGAGAAAGAGGCGCTCATCGATCAGCTGGCCCTTCCGATCCTGTCTGTCGAGGAAGAGACGGCCGCCGTCGCCATCACGGGCGTCATGACTGAGGAGCGGTTCAGTTTGCTGAGCATGAAGCTGAGCGATTACGTGCAGGAGCACCACACTCTCCATGTTATCCTAGACGTCACCGGCCTCTACTGGGAAGACGATACGCCTGCGATCAACTTCCTGCATATCCAGAACGTGCTGAAGCTCATGGGTTGCCGGCTTTACATCACGGGCATTTCGCCGATCATCGCCCGAAAGCTCTCCGAAGCGCTCGGACCTGCCGATCAGCTGTACACATTCTCATCCATCCGCCAAGCGATGGCGGCGGTTAAATAAGAAAATCCCCGGTTTGCCTGAGTGGGCATGCCGGGGATTTTTGATCAGTTTTCGACGGGCTGTGCAACGCGGAGCGGTTTCAGCGCACCCGACCAGGCGTTCACTTCATCCAGCATCGCATGGACGTTGGCGAGGTGAAGTTCCTGTGGTTTGAACGAAGTGAAGTTGTCGAAGTCCGTGAACAGCGAAAGCGTCGGATGAGTACGGACATCTGCAATCTTCAGCTCGCCCATGATGCCGCGAAGGTGTTCCGCAGCACGCGCGCCGCCCGTCGAGCCGTAGCTCACGATGCCGGCCGCTTTGTCGTTCCATGCTTCGCGCGCGAAGTCGATCGCATTTTTCAGTGCGCCCGTGATGCTGTGGTTGTATTCCTGGACGATGAAGACAAATCCGTCGAGGCCCGCGAGTTTTTCATTCCATGCCGCAATGCCCGGCTCCGTTCCGTCTGTCGTCCCGAGCAACGGCAGCTTGAAGTCCGCAATATCGATGATTTCATAATTCGCATCGCCGCGTGCATCTGCAATTTCCTTGACCCAGCTGCCGACCTGCGGGCTCACCCGTCCTTCGCGCGTGCTGCCGAGAATGATGCCGATGTTCAATTGTTCCGTCATGTTGTTTTCCTCCCTGTGGGTATGTTGTTGGTTACTTTCTGTTACTACTATAAGTGATTATTGTCTTGAAATCAAGATATTTATTTTGATTTCGGATGCAACGTGGCCAATCCAGCAATAACCCCCCGGCGGGCCTGTTCGGCCTGCCGGGGGGGGTTGAAATTCTTGCATCAGGTGAAGTCGCGCGGGACTGTTTTATTCCATTCCTTATCAAAGACTTGCTCATCGCCTTCGAAGGCCGTGACGCGGTTGTAGAGATGGAAATTGTCTTTGTCCGCTGTCATGGAGCTCTTCGTGGCGACATGTGTCTGCCACTCGCCGCGGCCGACGTCGACGGTCCAGTCGCAATCACAACGCGCGCTCAGCGGATCGTCTTCGAGGATGGTCCAGACGTTGCGGTTGGTGCTGCCATACTCAAGGCCGTTGGACGGCAGGCGGCGCTTGCCTTCGTCGGAGTAGTCGTCGAGCACCCAGGCGCCGGAGACGACATCTTTTGAGATGGTGCGGGTGCGGTTCGCTTCGCGCATGATTTCCCGCTCGAGGACCGGTGCGGTTTCGGCCGGCTTGAACGGCTT
Source organism: Bhargavaea ullalensis (assembly GCF_042432615.1). Lineage (NCBI taxonomy): Bacteria > Bacillati > Bacillota > Bacilli > Caryophanales > Caryophanaceae > Bhargavaea > Bhargavaea ullalensis. The sequence continues at coordinate 75,713 of NZ_JBHLWY010000022.1, read as the reverse complement.
CAGTTCGCCGTCGATGTCTTTCGGCTCGCGCACCGGGATGGCGAGATGCGTGTCTTCGCCCGGATAGATCGTAAGCACCGCTTCTTCAGGCGACGGCCATGCGTGCGGCCAGTAGTTCGGGGACAGGGCGATTTCCAGCCGGTGTCCCGCCGGGAGTTCGTAGCCGACGACGTCGAGTTCGACCGTCACCCCGACTTTCTCATCCGGCGTGAGGGCTTCCGGGAATTCGTCGCTGTTCCGGTGGGTCAAGTTCAGCATGCCCCATGTCACGCGCGTCGACGAACCGTCGGGGGCCACGTCATCCAAGCGGACGGCGAGCAGTGCCTGCGGCTTGTCCGAAGAAAGGACCGCATGGAACTTCGGACGGCCGAATATGGCGACCGGTTCGGCGAGCGGCTCGGTCCGCAGCACTGTGGCGAACCCGTTTTCATTGCGCTGGTCGCCCGCCAGATCACCGGGCTGTCCGAACGGGCAATACACGCCGGCATGCAGGCCGTGCTGCTGCGCATTCTCCAACCGGACCGGTTCCGCTTCCGCAGGCTCACCTGAAAGGCGGGTGCCGTCCAGATACAGTTTTTTCACCGGCTGTCCGGCAGGCGGCCACTCATTTTCCGCGATCCAGCGGCCGGGACGGAAACTGTACTCGGTCTGCGGCGGCACGCTGTCCTGCATGTAGGCACGGAGCATCGGCTCTTCCATGATGCCGGTCTCTTCTTCCTTCAGCCACTGGTCCCACCAGCGGAGGCATTCCTGCAGGAACCCGATCTGCGGGCCCGGGACCGCCATTTCCGGATATTCGTGCGCCCAGGGCCCGATGATGCCTTTTTTCGGAACCTTGAGGTGTTCGAGCATGCGCGGAATCGCGTTTGGGTAGCCGTCCGCCCATCCGCCGACCGCCATGACCGGCACCCGGATGTCGCTGTAGTCTTCGCAGACGGATCCGTGTTTCCAAAATTCGTCGCGCCGCTGGTGCGTCACCCATTCTTCGACGAACGGCGGCGTGTTTTCAAGCCGGTCCATCCACATATCCCGCCATCTGTCGCCGACGACTTCCGGGTCTGCCGGCCGTGCGTTGTAGGCAAGCATCGTGGACGCCCACCAAAGCATGTCCGAAGCAAGCATCACGCCGCCCTTGTAGTGGACATCATCCGCATAGCGGTCATCCGTTGAACAGATCGTGATGACGGCGCCGAGCTGTTCCGGTTGCCGGGCCGCCACCTGAAGGCCGTTGAAGCCGCCCCACGACTTGCCGATCATTCCGATTTTGCCGGTGAACCATGGTTGTTTGGAGATCCACTCAAGGATTTCAAGTGCGTCATCCTGTTCCTGCTTCAGGTATTCGTCATACAAAATCCCGTCGGAGTCGCCGGTACCCCGGATATCGACCCGGATGCTCGCGTAGCCATGCCCCGCAAAGTACGGGTGGCGAAGCGAGTCACGGAGCGCGGTGAATTCGTTTTTCCGGTATGGAAGATATTCCAGGATAGCCGGCACCGGATCGGTTTCCGCGTCTTCCGGCAGCCAGATTTTCGCAGACAGCCGCGTTCCGTCCGACAGGGGGATCCAGATATTGTTGATCTCCCTGACCTTCCTCGGAAAATCGGTCCGGATCGAGCGGTTTGTTTCTCTTACGTTAAATACCATCTTTTCGCGCCTCCTTGATTTTTATCTTTTTCGCTCCCGGGCCGTAGTCTTGCTTGAGCCAGCGCAGAAGCGAGACGATCATGAGCAGATAGAATAAATAAATCGGGATGGATACAATGACGGCAGACGTCTGGACGACCCGCAGGCCGCCGACGAACAGCAGTCCGAGCGTCAGCACCGCGAGCATCGTGCCCCAGACCATCCGGTGCCAGCGCGCAGGATCCTGCCCGGCGCTCAGCTCTTTCGTGGCGATGGCGGCGAGCACATAAGTTGCCGAGTCCATCGAGGTCGACAGGAAGATCACTGCCAGGATGATAAAAAACGGCAAAACAATCGCCGAGAGCGGCAGCGAATCCAGGATGGCCACAACAGCTGCCGGCCCGCCCTGGTCGTTGAGGATATCCGTGAGCGGCAGGATGCCTTCCAGCTCGAGGTTCATCGAGTAGCCGCCGAACACCATAAAGTAGATCCAGCCCCCGATCGACCCCCAGAGCAGCATGTGCATGATGAGCTGACGGAGCGTCCGGCCCCTCGAAATACGGGCCACGAACAGACCCATGAACGGTGCGGTCGCGGCGAACCAGGCCCAGTAGAACACGGTCCAGTCCTGCGGGAATCCGCTTTTGCCGATCGGATCGGTGTAGAAACTCATCATGAGGAAGTTCTGCAGCATCATGCCGAAACTGTTCGAGAAATAAGTCAGGATGAACATCGTCGGACCGGCGATCAAGACGAAGATGGCCAGTGCAAGCGCAAGGTAGATATTCAGATCACTCAGCTTCCGGATCCCTTTATGAAGACCGAGATACGCGCTGGAGGAATAAATGACCGTGATCAGAATGACGATGATCGCATCCATCATGAGCGAAGGCGTGAAGCCGAACACTTTGGCGACGACCGCCGACACCATCGGCACTCCGAGCCCAAGGGACGTTCCGAGTCCCCCCACCAGGCTCCAGATGACGAGAATGTCGATCACTTTCCCGATCCAGCCCTCGGAATACTTGCCGAGCACGCCGCTCAGCGCCGCGCTCAGTTTCAGTGTCGGCCGCTTGCGGATAAAGTACATATAAGCGATGACGACCGTCGGGAACGCATACAGCGACCAGGCTGAAATCCCCCAGTGGAACAAACCGTATGTCACCGCCCATTCAGCAGCCGCCTGACTGCCCGGCTCCACGCCGAACGGCGGCCCGGTGAAGTAAAACAGCGGCTCGACCATCGACCAGTACATAATGCTCGTCCCCATGCCGGCGGTGAACAGCATCGTTCCCCAGCTGAACGTCGAGAATTCCGGCTTGCCTTCACCGAGCCTGATGTTGCCGTACCGGCTGAACGCCAGCCAGATGAGCAGGATGAACAAACCGATCGTCAGAAACTGGAATGCCCAGTCCATCCGGTGCGTGATCCCGGACATGATCTGGTCCAGGTAGGGCTCTGCCGTATCCCGGAATGCGACGAGCAGCACGGTCGCTGCCAGAATGACGGCGATCGCCGCCCAGAAGATGAATTGATCTACTTTTGCTTGTTTCATTTGACCCCTCCGTAGTATGGTATCTCGGCCCGGTCCCCGCCTGGAAGCGTTTGCAGTGCGTATTGCATGCCGATCCTTCCAAAGCAGGATGTGCATCTGCCCTCCTTTACTTGCGTTTAACCGATTTTTGCATCATGATTAGTTGGTAATCATGATTATTTTGTTGACCTTGGTTAGTCTAACATAGCCAGAGCTTTGTTTCAAAACGATTTGACGGATAATTTCGCGAAAAACCACAATGACAGAAGGATGGGATTGCGTTGCCGCAAATGAAAAACAAGCAATTGCAAATGAGGCGGATGTGGAAGTATTTTGTCGAAGCGACGGTGGAGATCATCGAAGAGGAAGGCATCGACAAAGTGACGATCCGCAAGGTGGCCGACCGTGCCGGATACAACAGCGCGACACTTTACAATTATTTTTCCGAGCTGTCGCATCTTAAGTTTTTTGCCGCCATGCGGTTGCTGCGAGGATACGTCGAGGACGTGTCTCTCTTCATCAATAAAGGCGAATCGCCGCTGGAGCAGTATATCCTCGCCTGGGAATGCTTCTGCCGGCACTCATTCAAGTCACCGGAACTTTTTTACGCGGTGTTCATGATGGACCTCGGCGACCAGCCGGAGCGGCTCATGCAACGCTATTACGAATCGTATCCGGCGGACTTGCTCGATGTTCCCGCCGAAATCCAGCCTTCCCTCTTTGAGCGGAACGTCATGAAGCGCGGAATCTCACTCCTGGACCGCGCCGTCGCCGCCGGCCAGGTGCCAAAAGCCAACCTGACCGCCATCAATGAAATGACCAACCTGGTCTGGCAGGGCATGATGGCCGCCGTACTCAACAACCGGCTTGAATACGACATTGCGACAGCGGAAAAGCGGACCATGGGCTACATCAGGGAGATCATCCGCGAGCGAGCGGCGGATTGAGGAGTGGAGAGGTTTCTGGGTGAGTGAGGGGAGTTTGGCCGCAAGTGACGCAAGTTGGACTGCGAGTGGCGCGAGTTTGGCCGCGAGTGGCGCGAGTTGGACCGCGAGTGACGCAAGTTGCCGCGAGTGGCGCAAGTTGGACCGCGAGTGGCGCGAGTTTGGCCGCGAGTGGCGCGAGTTTGGCCGCGAGTGGCGCGAGTTTGGCCGCGAGTGGCGCGAGTTTGGCCGCGAGTGGCGCGAGTTCATTGCAAGCAGCTAAAACTCGCCCGGCTCTCCTTCCCTGATCCTTCATAAACTGCAGGTAATCGGGGGGCGGTACTGTGCAGTGGTTGACGATCGTGTTTCTCGGAATTGCAGCGAACCTGGACAATCTCGGGGTGGGACTGGCGTTCGGGATCCGGAAGACAGCGATCCCGTTCCGGTCGAACTGTGCCATTGCCGTCGTGTCGATGGTGATGGCACTCGTGGCGATGCTGGCGGCGGAGTATGTAACCCAGTTCATGCCGGAAACCCTGGCGAACCGGCTCGGCGGCGGCATGCTGTGCGTGATCGGGGCGTGGATGCTGTTCCATCCTCAGTCGCCGCGCCCGAAGTTCATGGAAGATCCGGCGGCCTCGGACTTGGACGGTGACCGGGTGCTGTCCGTCCGGGAAGCCCTTCCGCTCGGGTTCCTGCTGGCGGCAAATTCACTCGCCGGCGGATTCGGCATGGGGGTGAGCGGCGGGCCGATGGCGGCGACGGTCCTGTCGATCGGCCTGTTCTCGCTGCTGACAATCGGCGGCGGGCACCGGTTCGGCGGCCTGCTCACCCGGACGTGGATCGGACGGTATCCGTCAGAAATTGCGGGCGGCCTGCTCGTTTTGATCGGCATCGCCGAAATGATCATCTGAGACACAAAAACGCCCGACCGGCATCCAGCGCCGGTCGGGCTTTCTTCGTTTATTCCCAATCAAGTGCGGTCCCAGAACCGCTTCATCGCCAGTGCGTCCACATATTGCTGGGCAAACTCGGCATTGCCGGACGCGAGCACGACGCCGTCCATGTTGTTGTCATCCGTCTTCACAACATATTTCTCGGCGTCGGCCGAAACGGCGATCGGCTTCATGTGCATGTACTGCATCTTGAAGAAGTCCATTATCCCCTGATCGAACTTCATCTGGTTTTTCGCCTTGCCGCCGACCACATACACGGAATCATACAAGGTCGGGTGCACCGTCAGGAACGTCTGCGTCGGCGTGAGTTCCGTGCCGTCCTTCCCTTTCACCGGTGCCAGCGTCTCCGACACGATGTCGACTTTCGCTTTCACGTCCATGAGGGTGGCGAGCACTTGCTGAACTTCCTCCCCGTCGAACCCGTTCCCGATAAGAACGGCGACACGGGAAGTCTCCGCGGAATGTGGCATATTCAGGATGCTCAGCGCCGGCGAGCTCTTCTCGCAGTCGACATGCCCTTCCTGCGGCGGCTCGACACCGATGTTCTCGGCGAGCATCGTTGCAAAGTCCGTGTCCACATTGCCGAACATTTCAACCGTCTTCTGACGGATCGACTTGTTTTTCACGCTGCCGACGTGGAAGCTGAACGACTCGATGAGGTCCTGCTTTTCAGGCATGGACAGGCTGTTCCAGAACATCCGCGCCTGAGAATAATAATCCTGGAAGGACTCGCTCGGGTGTTCGCGCGTCACATGGCCTTCCACCTCGCCCGGATAGTTTTCATAGCCGCCCTCTTCCGCCGGCACTTCATAAGGCGAGCCTTCCGCCTGCGTGTTGTTGTGGAAGTGGACGTTGTCTTCCTCGATCGGATACTTGAGGTAGCTGTCGCGCAAGTTGTGGTTCACATCCGAAATCGGGCGGTTGATCGGCAGTTCTTCGTAGTTGGCCGAGTGGTGGCGGTGCAGTTCCGTGTCACGATAAGCGAACGAACGGCCCTGCAGCACCGGGTCATTCGTGAATTCAATGCCCGGCACGAGGTTCGCCGGGTTGAACGCCGACTGCTCGTTTTCGGCGAAGAAGTTGTCCATCGTCCGGTTCAGCGTCATCTTGCCGACAACCTTCGGCGGCACTTCCTCCTGGGGCCACAGCTTTGTATCGTCAAGGATGTCGAAGTCGTACTTGAACTCGTCTTCCTCGTCGATCAGCTGCACGCACAGTTCATATTCAGGGAACGCCCCGCTCTCGATCGCCTCGACGATATCGCGCCGGTGGAAATCGGGATCCACGCCGCCGATGATGTTCGCTTCATCCAGCATGAGCGAATGCACACCGAGCTTCGGTTTCCAGATGAAGCGGACGAACGTCGACTTTCCGCTTTCGTTGATGAAGCGGAACGTGTTGACCGGATACCCTTCCATCATGCGCCAGCTACGCGGCCGTCCGCGCATCGACATGAGCCACATGACCATGTGCGCCGACTCGGGGTTGCTGATTACATAATCCCAGAAATTGTCGTGTGCCACGGTCGCCTGCGGCATGTGCTGGCGAGGCTCCGGCTTTGCGGCATGCGTCACATCCATGAACTTCATCGCATCGGCGAGGATGAACACCGGGAACTGAAGCGCCAGCATATCGTAGTTGCCTTCTTCGGTATAAAACTTCGTCGCAAATCCGCGGATGTCGACCGCCGTGTCCTTCGACCCGCGGTTGCCGACAAAATTGGAGAACCGGACGAACACCGGTGTCTGCTTGCCCGGCTCAAGGAACTTCGCCATCGTGTAATCCTTCAGGGACTCCGTCGCCTCAAACACCCCGTGCACTCCGAATCCGCGCGCATGCACGACTTTCTCCGGAATCCGCTCCCGGTTGAAATGCGACTGCTTCTTGTAGAAATGGAAGTCCTGCATGAGCAGCGGACCGCGCTTGCCGGCACGGAGTGTCTTCATGTCATTTGACACCTTTTGGCCGTTCACATCGGTCATCGGTTTCCCGGCATTCTGCCTGCGGAACTGATCCAGCTGTTCATCCTTCTTGTCTTTTCCCATCTATCCACCCAGCTCCTCTCATCGATCTGCGTTCTGGTTTCGGGCAAAGAAAACACGGGGAACGAACCACGCTTGCCTACCGGCGGGGATGAAGACGCGAGGTTCTACCGGTCTCTTTGCACAATCGATAGTCTTCTTCCCCCTGTCCGGGCAAGTCAAACCACACAGGCGGAGAACGCATCGAAAGACCTTCGGGACAAGAGTACCAATAAGGGCGCCTGAACAACGAGGTTTCCAGAGGAGCGTTATCTTTATTATGAAAAGCGTTATCTTTATCTTGCAGAACGTTATCTTTATCCGGCAGAACGTTATCTTTTTCGCGTGGATGCATAAAAAAAGACCGTCTCCCAAAAGGAAACGGCTCCGACGATCAGATATATTGATAAAACAATCCGTGCTGAGTGCAATACCAGAACAGCGTGCCGTGCCGGCGCTTCGGCAGGCGGGCCTGCATCGCCCATTCCGGATACTGCTTGATGATCTGCACACTTTCGCCAGTGGCCAACGCGATAAATGAAATGTAATGATCCTTGTCCATCGGATGATCGCTTTCGATGAACCACTGCCCGTCCGTTTCCGTGACTTGAAGCTTGTCGGGCCCGTCCGCCTTGATGGCTTCAAGCGGCTCCAACTTTCTTCCGCAGCACGACACGGTCGCATTGCCGGAAGAAAGGACGAGATTGTTGCACGACGGACAAACAAAATAATTGGACTTCTTCATATTTCCTCCCACGAATTCATTGACGGGCAACTCACCGCCAAGAATGTCTTCGATATTGCTGCCGAGCAGTGCGGACAGGTCCGGCAGCAGCGAGACATCCGGAAAGCCCCTTCCCCGCTCCCACTTGGAAATCGTCCGGTCCGACAGATTCAGCCGGTCGGCCAGTTCTTTTTGGGTGTATCCTTTCTCCTTGCGCAACCGGGCGATCAAGCCGCCGATTTTGCTGCTGTCCATGCCATCGCCTCCCGTACACTCTCCATGTTAAGCCGCCTTCGCCCCTTCCGCAACAAACGCTCCGTGGAGTCGGCCACTGAAAAACGGACACCCGAGAGGATGCCCGTCACCGTGCCGAACGCTTTATTTATCGATCCGTGTCAGCGTCCCGAAAATGCACGCCTTCCCATCTTTCCCGTTGACGAATCCGACCTGTTCCTCCGGGCCGCAGTGCAGCACCTGGCCTTCGGCAAACGGCATTTCTTCCCCGTCCACGGAAAGCGTTCCGCTCCCTTCCATCACATGAAGGACCAGTTCCCGTCCCGGATGCGAATGCGGGCGCATTTCCTGCCCCTCCTGAAAGTTCAGCAAAAATACCGTGGTCCGTTCCGACTTGATGAAATCTTCTTTTGTAAACCGGTCTTCATTGAATTGCCGGGCTTCCCCGCTCGAACGAAGTTCCATATCTATCTCCCCTTTCATTAAATATCCTGGTTGCATTCTTTTCCCCGAAGGGCACCTTGCCAAACGGGTTCAATTCTTGAGAAAGATCAACCGGTTACTTTTCGTAACTTTTCTGATACAATACAAGATGTATGAACATTATGGAAAGGAAGCGATCCAAATTGACTGAGCGGGCACTGCTTGACAAGGAACAAATCAAGGAACTGGTTCTGAACGCCATGAACTTCCGCCACGCCACGAAAGAGTATGATGAAAACAAGTAAATCACCGATGAGGATTTTCGTTATATCCTTGAAGCAGGCAGGCTGTCACCGAGTTCGCTGGGATCCGAGCCATGGAAGTTCCTCGTTGTGCAGGACGCGGCACTGCGCGAAAAAATGATGCCAGCCTGTCCGGGTGCTGTTGAAAAGCTGAAGACGGCAAGCCACTTTGTCGTCATCCTTTCGCGGACCGGCATGAGATACGATTTGGAATACTTGGCGGACCAAATGAAAAACGTCCAAGGCTTTCCTGAAGAGATGATCCCGACAATCAGCGAGCAGTACATGTACTTCCAGCAAGGCCGCAATATTCTAGAGAGCGAACGGACGGTTGATGACTGGTCCGCAAAGCAGACTTACATCGCACTCGGCAACATGCTGACGGCTGCGGCCATGATCGGCATTGACTCCACGCCGATGGAGGGATTCAACACCGGGCAGCTCACCGCTCTCCTTGAAGAAGAAGGCTTGCTTGAAGGCGGCGCGTACGCCCCTTCCGTCCTCGCCGCATTCGGCTACCGCAAGGCGGATCCGAAGCGTCCGAAGACGAGAAAACCGATGGAGCATGCGACCATCTGGGCATGAGCATAAAAAACACGGCAGGGACTTCCGGTAACCGGTGTCCCTGCCGTGTTTCATTTCCTTCAGAAAATCGTTTCATACAAGAGGAACAGGTTGAGCGCAATGATTAAAATAGCGATCAGCCATGCGGTCACGGTCGTGATTTTCTTGTTCACCAGACCGCCCATCAGTTTTTTGTCGCTCGTGAAAAGGATGAGCGGAATGAGGGCGAACGCAATGCCGAACGACAGGATCACCTGGCTCATGACGAGTGCCTTGGAGGCGTTGATGCCGAGCATGATAATGATGATCGGCGGCAACATCGTGATGACGCGCCTCAAGTAAATCGGGATCCGCTTTTGGATATACCCCTGCATGACAATGTCCCCGGTGAGGGTGCCGACGGACGAACTCGAAAGCCCCGCCGCCAGCAGCCCGACCCCGAACAGGATGGCCACATGGGTCCCGAGCATCGAGCCGAATTGATCGAAGGCGACTTCCAGATCATCGACCTGCACGCCTTCCTTGAAGAACAGCGCCGCCGCGACGATGAGCATGCTGGCGTTGATGGCGCCGGCGATGATCATCGCGATGATGACGTCAATCGTCTCAAACTTGAAGATTTTCTTCCGCTCGGCTTCGTTGCGCCCGACGATCCGTTTGTTCGTCAGACCCGAATGGAGATAGATCGCATGCGGCATGACCGTCGCCCCGAGCATCCCGGCCGACAGCAGGATGCTGTCCACGCCTTCAAATCTCGGTGTAAACAACCCGGCGAGCAGCGGACCGGCCTCCGGCTTTGCCACAAACACCTGGACGCCGAACGCGATCACAACAACAAAAATCATGCCGGCGATGACCGCCTCAAGCGACCGGACACCCCGCCGCTGCATCTCAAGTATGGCAAACGAGCCGATGGCGGCGATGATGGCAGCCGCGCCCATCGGAATATTGAACACGAGGTACAAGCCGAGCGCCGCCCCGATAAACTCTGCCAGGTCGGTCGCCATGATGACGAGCTCCGCCTGGATCCACAGGAAGATCGAGGTCTTCTTTGAAAACCGTTCGCGGCTCACTTCCGGCAAGTTGCGTCCGGTCGCGATCCCGAGCTTCGCAGACATCATCTGGATGAGCACCGCCATCAGGTTCGAGGCAAGGATGACCCACAGCAGCTTGTAGCCATAGGCGGATCCGGCTGAAATGTTCGTCGCATAGTTGCCCGGATCGATGTAGGCGACCGCCGCGATGAACGCCGGGCCGAGGAACGGCAGAAGCTGCCGGATCCCCTTCGTTTCTCTGCTCAGGGAAGTGCTGGCGTGCTTTTGCAGCGCCTCGTCATTTTTATTTTGACCTTTGGGCTTCATGTAAAAACACCTCTATCCTGACCGAGTCCCAGAAGTTGCGCAAGGGAAACTTTTTAATGAGACTAATTATAATTAATTCCCATTTTAGATGTCAACTCGTCCGCTTGAGTCTCCTTGCCCTGTATTCCCCTCCTGTCCCGGGATCATGCAGCTCATCATTCTGTTTTTTTTCGTTTGTGCGGGATGAGTGGAATCATGGACGCTGTGAGTGAGCGCGTTGCCGCGGCGAGTGGAATCATAGACGCCGTGAGTGAGCGCGTTGCCGGGGCGAGTGGAATCATGGAGCGAGGCTGTCAATTTCTCTGTGTGATTTCACTCTTCGGCAGATGGAGTTGACACAATCCGATGAACACAATCTCTTTCCGGGTACGAAAAAAGGACGGCACGGAGCCCTCCCTTTGCAAAAAAGCATTATTCCCTGAAGTTTTCTTTCAACCGCTTCATAGCTTCCGGGTGATTGTCATCATATTTATAGGCTGCCGCTAGGCGGATCAATGCGACAATCTCCAGCGCCGGGTTTTTCTCTCCTGCTGCGAGATTGACGCATTGATTCAAAAATCCGATGGTCTTCTCCGGCTGTTCATGGATCCTGCATAAGTTTCCGGCAGCTCCATAGAGAAACTGCCGATCCCCTTCGCCGCATGACTCCAACAATTTCTCCCGCCCCTCGATCAAAATATCCATGGCTTTTTTCGGAACCGAACCAATTGTCCGGCCTTCCTCCCGATTTCTATTGCACCCGGCGGCGGATCGACCGAACCCCGTACACCCTGGACGCGGCCATCCGAATAGCGGATTGTCACTTCATAGCTCCATCCGTCGAGCACGGGCGAGCCGTAGTCTTTGATCCATTCATCAACGTGGAACTTGGCGATGAGTGAATCCAGGAACTCTGCCGCTGCCGCCGGGTCCATCTGATATTCGTCCTTGCGGAAATCCATCCTGCCTGACTGCCCGGTTGCCGTCAGGATCTCATGGGTGAGTGTCCCGCCGCGGTTGATTTCCACTTCATGGACTCGTTCTTCCCCTTGGCGCAGCGGACCGCTCGCATACATTTCAAAGCGGATGGAGTGGATCTGATTCATGGGTGGCACAGTCCTTTCAAAAAAGTGGCTAGAGTGGCAACTATGTGATTTGCGGACCCTTATTGAATGCTAAATAGCCGTCTCTTTAGAAAACGTCCTCGCCTTCTTCCGGATTCCAGACACTCCAATAGATCTCCGTGCGGTTGCTGCAGAAAAAGCCCTCCAGACCGGAAGAACGGACGATACGCTCCAGCTTTTTTCTATCTTTTGAACACACCATGGAGAAATGGCTGTCCCAGTGGGTCGTAATCAGCAGAGATTGATCATGCGTGAATAGATTTTTCCCGTCCGGCGCATCTCCTGTGATCAGATCATCAATAAATTCAAGTTTCCGCTCCGTGCAAAACTCATCACCCACCCACAGCCATTCTCCACACTCACTCTTCACACCTTGAAACAGTTTGTTGATGATCAGTTCCGGCAGAAACCCTTCTGTAGGCGGAATCAGGCGATGTATGTCGCTGGCACGGTCAATCGCATCGGCAAGCTCCGGGTCTGCAAATTTCTTAATCAACCCGCCTATACGCGTTCGGAGTCCGATGTCCAGTTCCCGGTTGCTCCCGATCCCGCTGAGCCTACGGAACGCTTTCCAGCTCACGGCCTCTGCATGTTTGATCATCTCCGATTTGTGCGGACATGTTTGCGGGAAATAGTTTTCCGGATCGACCCCGACCGGCCTGATGAAAGGATGAAAGAAGATGAACACCTCATTGAAAACACCCGAGTAAAAAGTTTTGATCGGAACATCCGCGGAAGTACAGACCGCGTATCGGTGCGGCTCCGGAAAATACCTGACTTCTTCCATTTCGTCCTCCCCTCTCCGGTCTTCCTTCCGGCTCGAAATTATTTTACGGCAATACCACCGCCTTCAAGCGCCTGCCGGCCTGCATATTCCCTAGGACAAAGCCACAATCAGGCAAAGGGCGAAGGCAATTGCGGAGACGGGCGCCATGACACGTTTTTCTTTATGGCTGCGTGAAGCCAGATTGGCTGCGGTGTTCAGGCCAAGGAAAGCCGTAATGCCCCACATCATGAGATCGTTCGCAAAGAAGGAGCCACCGCTGATCAGACCGGCATGCTGCAAAACGATAAAACCCATAAGCAGGAGAATGGCTGCATTTATCGAACTGACCAACCGAAGCTTTCCGGGCAATACTTTATGGTAGCCGCCCATCGCATATTCACCCAAAGGGCGGCCGAGCGACAAGAGCACTTGAAACACTGCAACCCCCACGAATATGCCGGCTGCCATGCAGGCAGATATTATGACCCACCCGTTTTCCATTTCCATCCGTCCCCTCCTGACCCGCTTCCCCCTGTAAATTTATTCCTTGCGGTATGTTGTTTCTCTTCCCCACGGGTCACGGTGGATCAGGGTTTCCTCTTCCATCCGGACGGTGAAGCGGTCATCCGCTTGTTTTCCCCGCAGGCTCACCTTGCCGCCAACCTCCTCTGTTCCGATGATTTCGCAGTTGTACACGACACCGTACATTTTCGGGAGCGCCGCGAACAGCCGGTTTCCTTCCGAAAACAGGTTCAGTTCGCCTTGTTCATTCCGGTAACGTCCGGCCAGCCCGGCCAGAAGATCTTCGTCAAGCCGGATTTCCTGCGCTTCTTCGACATCAGGCTGTTCTCCGTCCAAGACGATTGCGGCCAGATCCCGCGCGATCCGGTCGGCCGGTGTCAGGTTGAAATTGCTCAGCACGACGACCGACAGCTCCTCTTCCGGAACCCGGAGATAATGCGAAACGAAGCCGTTCACGTCACCGAAGTGCTCCCACTTCACGCGCTCCTTCCGGTTCCGTATTTCCTTCGAATAAAACCAGTCATAGCCGCACATCTCGTTGTGGAGAGTGAACATCTTCTCTCGTCCACGCGGCCCGATAATGGAATTGTCACCCAGCGCCCGGTCCCAGAGGAGGAGATCCGAAACCGACGAATACATGCCGTAAGCCCCGGCCGCCACCGACATGTCGATGAACTCCGCTCTCCGGATGTCCCGGTCCACTGTATAGCCGGCGGCATAATCCGGAATGAGCTTCCTACCGTCGTCGTTTCCGGTATGCTCCATGCCAAGCGGGCCGAGAATATTACGCTGCAGAAAGTCAGCGAACTCCAGTCCGGAAGCCTTCTCTATGATCGCCGCCAGTACCGCATAGCCGGAGTTTGTGTACTCCACGGCGCTGCCGGGGGCAAATTCCGGCGGCAGCGCCTTGATCCGGCCGACGGTTTCCTCAAGCGTGGCGGGCAGGCGCATCGTGGTCATCCAGTAGTCTGGCTGCGAAGCAAAGTCCGCCAGCCCGCTCATGTGGCAGAGCAGATGATGGATCGTGATTCTCTCACCGCCCGGAATCCCGTCGATAAAACGGTTGACCGGATCCTCCAGCGCGAGCCTCCCCCTCTCCTCCAACTGCAATACCGCCATGGCCGTAAACGGCTTCGACAGCGAGCCGATACGAAATTTCGTCTTATCTGTATTGGAAATGCCGAACCCCCGATCCGCCATCCCATACCCTCTGCTAAGCAGCACTTCCCCTTTGTGCCGGACAGCCAGCGCCCCGCTAAAATGTCCGTTCGCCTTCATTGCTTCGCAGTATTGATTGATAATTTCCTTGTACATGTGCTTCCCCCCGGTGAATCTGTCTGTTTATGAAATCTTCAATGGTTGTTCGCTATCTGGACGTCCATCGCCCCGAGCGCCAGTTCAATGGAGCGGATCCTTCTTTCCAGCAGTGTTCTTTGCGGACTGCCTTCCTTCGACTTTTCATAAATTTCTTCAACAGACGGCAATAACCCTGCAAGCGTCTTATGGGAATCGGCCAATTCTTCACTGGAATACTGAACCGGCCTCTGATACCAGGCGTTTTCCAGCACAGCGAGGCCGATCCGCATGGCACTGAGCCTCTTTTCAATCAACTTGGTATTCGCTCCTTTTCGTGCCATTCCCTCAAAGGCTCTTTCGGTTTTTCTGATGGTCGATTCGAACGACCGGATTGACTCCGCTTTCACTTTCTCTGATACTGTCTCCAAACCGGCAGCCTCCTTTCATAAAAAACGAACCCCGTTCCCGGGATCCGTCCTGAAAAAAGAATGAAATTACCTTGCATCAAATCCGTCCGCATTCTGTTCGAATGCATCCAGCAGTGCCCTCGCTTCATTTGTCGATTTCGTATTCATCAACCGGTTTCTGAGCTCGCCCGCCCCGTGGAACCCTTTCACATAAATCTTGAAGAACCGGTGCAGCCCGGTGATCGGCCGGCGGATGTCTTCGATGTATTGGTCGTGAAGGTCCAGATGAAGCCGGAGAAGGTCCAGAAGCTCCTGGCTGCTGTGCTCCTTCGGTTCTTTTTCAAAGGCGAACGGATTCTTGAAGATGCCGCGGCCGATCATGACACCGTCCACTCCGTATTTCTCCACGAGTTCCAGGCCGGTCTTGCGGTCGGGGATGTCCCCGTTGATCGTCAGCAGCGTGTCCGGCGCCACGCGGTCCCGAAGTTTCTTGATCTCGGGAATCAAATCCCAGTGCGCGTCGACCTGGCTCATTTCCTTCCGCGTTCTTAGATGAATCGACAAGTTGGCGATGTCCTGCTTCAGCACATGGGTCAGCCATTCTTCCCACTCGCCGATCTCTTCAAAGCCGAGCCGTGTCTTCACACTGACGGGAAGCCCGCCCGCTTTCGCCGCCTGGATCAATTCTGCTGCGGTCTCAGGATGCAGGATCAGACCGCTCCCCTTGCCGCGCTCGGCCACGTTCGGAACCGGGCAGCCCATGTTGATGTCGATGCCCTTGAATCCTCGCTCCGCCATGCCGAAGCTCATTTGACGGAAATACTCGGGCTTGTCCCCCCAAATATGCGCGACCATCGGCTGCTCATCCTCCGTGAACAGCAGCCGGCCGTGCACACTTTTAATGCCTTCCGGATGACAGTAGCTGTCCGAGTTCGTGAACTCCGTGAAAAACACGTCCGGACGCCCGGCTTGTGCGACGACATGCCGGAACACCACATCCGTCACGTCTTCCATCGGAGCCAGCACAAAAAACGGACGCGGCAGGTCTTGCCAAAAGTTTTCGTTCATTGCTCATTCCATTCCTCTCACTTTGAAGCATTGAGTCCATTATATCTTAAATGAATTTAACAAATCAGGTGTATAAAATTGCCTGCCGGCCAAAGGGGGCGGTGAATGGCGCTAAGCGGATTTATTCATTTCCCCGGACTGGAGCACTGCTCAAGAACTGAAACGCATAAGCCATTTTCCTTGCAAAATCAAGAGGCGGTTCGACTGATTGAACATGCACATACATGATCAGCGGCTTGGTGAAGAGCCAGTGATTATGGACCGCACTGATGATGAGCCCGTACTGCGACAGTGCTTGGATGAACGCCGGGATTTCTTCCTGAAGAACGGCGACCTCCGCCAGGTTCAGTGCATTCCCGCGCTGATCCAGAGATTCAAACGAAACACCCGCGGGCATGACTTGCGTGCTTTTCTTCCCCTGAACGGTTGCACCGAAAGTCCGGTGAAGAGATACCGAACATGTCCCGTTTTCCTGCTTGCCAGAGCCATTGAGAATTTGTGCAAATTCCCTGCACAGCGATTCATCAGCAAACACTCTTCCCATCCCCTCTTTTCCCCGTAACTGCTTTAGCATACGGGGACTTAATGGGATTTGTGCCGGTGAGCGGGCGAATAAAGTCAAGCGAATGCCCGGATAGTTTGCCCGTCATTTATTGGTGGAAGACTTAATGATAGCAACCAGAATAACCGGGGAGGATTGCGCAAATGACGAATCAGGCAAAAAACGTGGCGGAACTGATGCTGGATCAACTGTCTCTTTACGGGGTAAAACGAATTTACGGCGTGGTGGGCGACGCCAGCTTCGGCCTCATCGATGCTTTGGCGAGGCAGGAACAGATTCAATTTATCGCCTGCAAACATGAATCGACGGCTGCGTTCATGGCATCGGCCGAGGCGAAGCTGACCGGGGGACTCGGTGTGTGCACGGCGACGATGGGACCCGGTGCAACGAATCTTTTGAACGGGCTCGGTGATGCCCATGCCGACCGTGCGCCCGTCCTCGCGCTCACCGGACAGGCCCCCACCGATAAAATCGGGAAGACGGTCCCGCAATTCATCAACCAGCAGGATCTTATGAAGCCGTTTGCCGCTTATTCGGCGAATGTGGCGAGCCCCGACACGGCACTGGACCTTCTGGAAAAAGCAGTGGGCACCGCGCTCAACCAGCGGGCAGTCACCCATCTGTCCGTGCCGAAGGATCTGTTCATGGCGCAATCAGAAGCCGAACCGCGCCAGTTGCCGGAAGTGATTGAAGGGGCTTCCGTATTTACGAAGGAGAGCCTTCAGAAAGCTGCGGATATCATGAAATCCGCACAGCGGCCGATGATCTTGGCCGGGTCCGGAGCCGCCGACGCTGCCGGAGATCTCAAGGAACTGGCAGAGCTCTGGGGCGCCGGCATCCTGGCCAGCCTTGGCGGAAAAGGACTGGTTGAAGAAGAATTCCCGCTCATGCTCCAGGGAATCGGCGAAGGCGGAAACCCGCATGCCGCCGCCCTGTTCAAAGAAGCCGATGCGGTTCTGCTTGCGGGGACGACTTGGTGGCCTGAAGGTTATGTCCCTGAAGGAGCCCGGGTGATCCAGATTGATCGCCATTTCGATCAGATCGATAAGAACCTTCCAGTGGATGTCGGGATCACCGGCAAAACGGAAGAAGTGATGTCCCTTTTAATCGAAGGTCTTTCCGGCTTCTCCCCTTCCCAAGGCTGGGTGAACCGCTGCAAAAAAGTCAAAGAGAAATGGGATCGTCAAAACGAGGACGAAGGCCATACGGGCGGATTCCCCGTTCACCCTTCACGTATCATCCGTGCGCTTGACCGCACCGTCGCCCGGGATGCGATCGTCTCACTCGACACCGGAGACAACACCGTCTGGACAAACCGCAACTTCCGGCAAACCGACCAGACGTTCATCTTCTCCGGCTACTGGCGGACGATGGGCTTCGGGCTCCCCGGAGCGATGGCGGCGAAACTGGCGAACCCCGAAAAACAGGTTGTGGCGATTGTGGGAGACGGCGGGCTGCAGATGGTCCTCGCCGACCTCCTGACCGCCACCCGCTACAAGCTCGACATCACCGTCGTCGTATTGAACAACGAATCCTTGCAGATGGAAGCCGACAAACTCAAAGTGCTCGGTGCGAAAGGGGTCGGAACCGATCTGACCAATCCGGACTTTGTCCGTCTGGCCAAATCATGCGGATGGCAAGCATTCCGTCCGGAGTCGGCCGAGGAACTCGAGTCGGTGATGGAAAAAGCACTGAACACCGTCGGTCCGTCGCTTGTGGACGTCCAGACGGCGCAGGCCTTTTTCCCGGAGACGGAATAAAAAAAGTTGAAGGGGATCAAATGCCCCTTCAACTTTTTCTGCCTTGTGACAACCCAACATCCCCGGCATATGTATAGGGAGACCAAACGAATAAAGGAAGTGAACGGCATGCCGAGTCAGTCGGTGCATTCGCTGATCACCCAGACGCCCGAGGAAGGATTTGCGTTAGCGGTGATGCTTGCACAAAAAGGGGTCACCGTCACACAGCCATCGGAAGAAGTTCGGAAAGTACTGCGGCCCGCCTACTCCACCAACCCCGACAGTCTGATCAACGTCTCCCAAGTCATCGCCGTCCACTTCCAAACGGTTGCCGCCGCCAATAATTATTGGCGCCAGTGGACGCCTTATTATCAGTAAGATTGTTTGGGTTAAAAAAATCACTTTGCACAAATTCACAAAGACCCCCGTGCTGTTCGTCCGGGGGCATAGAATTCATTTCACTATTCACTTCAATTCTATCAACGCAACGGCTTCCACATGACTCGATTGCGGGAACATATCCACCGGCTGAACTTCTTTCGTCTTGTACCCGCCGTCTTCCAGAATCCGCAGGTCGCGGGCCAAGGTTGCCGGGTTGCAGCTGACGTAGACGATGCGCTTCGGCCGGTATTCGAGGATGGTACGGAGCAGGTGCTCGTCGCAGCCTTTTCTCGGCGGGTCGACGACGAGGACGTCGAATCGCTTGCCGTCTTTGTACCAGCGCGGGATGACGTCTTCGGCGGCGCCTGCTTCAAAGTGTGTGTTCGTAAAGCCGTTGAGTTCGGCGTTGCGCTTTGCGTCTTCAATTGCCTGCGGAACGATTTCCACCCCGTACACTTCCTTCGCTTTCTTCGCGAGGAAGAGGGAGATTGTGCCGATGCCGCAGTAGGCGTCGATGACGGACTCATCGCCTGTGAGATTCGCGTATTCGAGCGCCTGGGAATAGAGCACTTCGGTCTGGTCCGGGTTGATCTGATAAAACGAGCGTGCGGAGATTTCGAACCGGACGCCGCCGATTTCGTCGGTGATGACTTCGGGGCCGTGGAGCACGATCGTTTCATCGCCCATGATGACGTTCGTTTTCCGGTCGTTGACGTTCTGGATGATCGACGTCACGTCCGGCAGCACGCCCTGAATGAGCGAGACGACGGCGTCTTTCTGCGGGAACTTGCTCTTGCGCGTGACGAGGACGACCATCGTTTCCCCGGTCGCCTTCCCTGTGCGGATGACAACGTGGCGAAGGAAGCCTTTGTCCTTGTTCTCGTCGTACGCCTTGATGCCGAGTTCATGGAGGCCATGCTTGATCGTGCGCATGACGACATCCGCCTCGGTTGACTGGATGAGGCACGTTTCGGTGTCCATGATCGAGTGCGTCCCGCTCCGGAAGAATCCGGCTACGACCTTTCCGTCCCGCTCGGCGAACGGGATCTGTGATTTATTGCGGTAGCGCCAAGGGTGTTCCATCCCCTTCACCGGATGAACCGGGACCTCCGGCAATTTGGCGATCCGGTCCATCACGTCGCGGACCATCTTGCGCTTCCGCTCGAGCTGGCCTTCATACGACAAATGCTGGATCTGACAGCCGCCGCACTCCGGGAACACAGGGCAAGGCGGCTCGGCCCGTTCTTCGGATGCTTCAATGATGTTCAGGAGCTTGCCGAAGCCGTATTTCTTGAGTGTTTTTGTCACTTTGAATTCGACGGTCTCTCCCGGCAGGGCACCGGGAATGAAGAGCGGATAGCCGTCGATTTTCGCGACCCCCGCCCCGTCGTGTGTGAGGTCAACGACTTCGGCGGTGAGCCGGTCGTTCTGCTGGACTGCATAAGTCATGGATGAGTTCCTCCGTCGTATGTCTGTTGCCTTCATTTTACCAGAAAAGCGGAGGAAAGCAGAGCAGATGTGACGGCAATTAAATTGAAATGGGTTTAAGCTCGGAGTTGTGCTTCTACGGACAGAGGTTCACTGGTTCCACGGAAGCAGAAAAAGACGCAGTGACTGAGGGCTCGGTCACTGCGTCATATATTTAGGCAAGGTCTAATAGTACGGGTAGGGCTGTGTACCACCCTTTATTTTTTTTGCACCAACCAAATAATCATGACAAAAAACAACGCGAAGACGGTTCTGGCAAGTAAATTAAAAAGGATATTATATTGATTAAAAAAGTCGCTAAAAAAAGTGATTAGAAATCCGATCAAGAAAACAATTATATACCGCAATAAAACGTCACCTCAAATTTGTCCCGCTTCACTGTTCGCCGGAGAGTTCGTCAATTTGCCGGTCCATTTCCGCTCCGGTTTGATCAATCTTCTCTTGAAGCTCCATGTTTTCCTCATTCAGTTTTTCAGCTTTATGGTACGTTTCTTCGGTTACCGATTCAAGTTCGAGTGCCGATAACTCCGTGGTCTTATGAAGTGAAGCGAGATTCAGATCCACATACTTGATAGTCGTCTCGTTCAGTTCCCTAATCTCTTCATTCACCAGTCCATCACGGGCTTCAGAAGCGATTTTCTTGGTTTCTTCCATAAACGGAATTACTTCTTCCTTCAGATAGCGGTGGGCTTCCTCAGGTTGATCGATGATGGATGCAGAGTGGTTGAACATTTCTGCGAACTTGAATGATCGCTCATCCAGAGGCTCGAGGACATTCTCTCTATATTCATCAAATTCTTTTTCCACACTGATATTCTTTGATTCTGCTTCGTTGCCACTGTTGCAGGCAGCGAGTAATCCTATCAATAACACCATGAGAGTTAATTTCATGTATGAAGATTGTTTATCCATGATCAGCCTTCCCTCTGCAGTTTCCCATTAAATTTTTCCCAGCCGTTTCACTTCAAGACCCATATTTAGATTCAAGTTCCTTAACTTTTGTATCATACTCAGCTGTTTTTTCATCGATTTGTTCTTGCAGTTCCATGACTTCAGCATACACTTCTTCGGACTTGGCGTAGGATTCATCGCTGACAGGATGAATATGGAGTTCTAAAAATTCCGCTTGTTTGTGGAACGACTCAATCGTCAAATCCAGTTGATCGATCGTGACTTTATTTACATCTTGAATTTCTTTAGTAACCAGCTCATCCTGCAAACTCTCCGCGAGTTCCTTTGTTTCTTCAGCATATGGAATCATCTCATCCATAATATAGGTTCGGGCGTTTTCCGTTTCGGCGATCATGGAATTAAAATGCCCGCCCATTTCAGCAAGCTTCCACGATCGCTCATAAAGCGGTTCGATTCCTTCTGTCTTATAGTCCTCAAACTCATCTGCCGGATCAATGCCGCTCCCGCTTTCCGGACTGTTGCAAGCAGCCAAAAAGATCATCACCAGCAACAGCAGATTGACCGATACACTCTTTTTCTTCATCATTCCACTCTCCGATTCAAAACAAGCAGACAAACCTGATGCCCGCACGAAATTTCCTTTTCCTGCCGCAGCTTTAATCATACCAAATTGAAAGAGCTGGAAGTTCAGGAATAACGGCATGCGTCGAAAGACACCCCCATCCCGGCAGGAACCACTCCCAAGACTTTTGCCCCGCTAAACGCCTAAGAGACCGATTCTCGCTGCTAAGAGTCCGATTCCACTCTTTAAGAGACCGATTCTCCTCGCTAAGAGTCCGATTCCGCTCTTTAAGAGTCCGACTTTCCGCACACCCGCACACCCAAAAACCGCCCCGGCACAATCACCGGGGCGGTTCGCTTCGCCTTTATTTTTTCTTCCGTTCCTTCGGTCCTTTCGTCACCGCGTCATCAAATGGCGCCACGATAAAGGCCACTAAGATCACGCCGATCAGGACGATGAACGGGGCGTAGAAGATGAGAAAATCGTTCATTTAGGTTCCTCCTTCATTTCCTTCAGGCGTGCTCGTCGCTCTTTTTGCCTTTTACGTAGTCTTTGTTGAACAGGAACATGCGCAGCAGCAGGTAAAGCGACGGGATGAGCAGGCAGAGGCCGAGGATGAATGCCACGACGAGCGCGGTCGCCATCGCCGGGTTCGTAAAGCTGTCGTAGATCGTCAGGTGCGGGTACAGCAGGTACGGATAGTGCGAGAAGCCGTAGCCGTAGAAGGCGAACGCGAACTGGCCGAACAGCATCCAGAAGGCGAGCCCGTAGTTGCGGCGCTTCCAGAGCAGCCAGACCGTGCCGGCAAACAGAAGAGCCGAGACGGCGAACATCCATCCGAAGTCGAGCAGGCGCGCGTAGTGTTCCGGGTTATGCGCACGCAGCTCCCAGATGATGCCGCCGGCGGTGATGATCGTCGGCAGTGACCAGATGAGCGCGTACTTCCGGAGCAGGTCGGTCGCTTCCCGGTCGCCGGCTTTATTGGCGTACCAGGTGAGGAACACGGCGGATATATACAGCACGGCGGCGAGGCTCAGGACGACGATCGACCAGGTGAGCGGACTCGTGAACAGCGCATGGTAATCCAGCACCGGATTACCGTCGACGAGGTCGACAAAGCCGCCTTCGGAAATCGTGAGCACGATCGACATCGAGGCCGGCAGCAGGAGCCCGGCCGCACCGTACATGAATGAATAACCTTTATGTCCGCGGGCGCCGTACGTTTCAAACGCATAGTACGAGCCGCGGATGGCGAGCAGGATGATCGCCAGGCTCGCCGGCACGAGCAGCGTCGTCCCGTAGTAGAACGCAGAGGACGGGAAGAAGCCGACCATGCCGACGAAGAAGAACACGAGGAACACGTTCGTCACTTCCCAGACCGGGGACAGGTAGCGCTGGATGACGTTCGTCAGGATGCGCTCTTTGCCGGTGAGCACGCTGTAGGCGTTGAAGAAGCCCGCCCCGAAGTCGATTGAAGCGACGATCAGGTAACCGAACAGGAACGTCCAGAGCACCGAAATACCGAGGATCTCCAGGGTCATGACGGATCAACCCCTTTCGCTTTTTCCTCTGCAATCCGCTCTGCTTCACGGTCCGCGATTTCACGCTCGACCGGGTTGCGGCGGAACATTCTGCGGAGTACGACGACGCTGCCGACGCCGAGGACCAGATAGAGAAGCGCGAACAAGTACAGCATCAGATCAACCTGCCCGCTTGTTGTCGCTCCTTCCGGCGTCTTCATGATGCCCCGAAGAATCCACGGTTGGCGGCCGACTTCCGCATACCACCAGCCCGCTTCAATGGCGAGCACCGAGAGCGGGCCTCCGGCGACGATGAGCCAGCGGAACCAGCGCGAGCGGACAAACGCCCAGCCGAGGCGGCTGCCGAGCCAGTACAGGCCGGAAACGGCGATCATGAGCATCCCGATCGAGACCATCGTGTCAAACAAGTAATGAATGTAAAGCGGCGGGATTTCATCATCCGGAAATTCGTTCAGACCGGTGACTTCCGCTTTCGGGTTGGAGTGTGCCAGGATGCTCAGTGCGAATGGAATTTTAATCGCATACTTCACTTCTTCCCCGTCGAGCACCCCGTACAGCATGAGCGGGGCTTCCCCTTCGGTTTCAAAGTGCCACTCTGCGGCGGCCAGCTTCTCCGGCTGATATTCGGCCAGGTACTTGCCGGATAGGTCGCCGATGAGGAGTGCCCCGAGCGAGAAGACGAGGCCGAGCTTGACAGTCAGGTGCAGGGCCTTTTTGTGATAAATGTGATCCGAGCCCTTCAAAAGCCGGAATGCGGCAATCGCGGCCAGGACAAATGCCGAGGTCATGTAGGCCGTCACCACGACGTGCGCCACTTTCGTCGGCATCGCCGGGTTGAACATGGCGAGGATCGGCTGGATGTTGATGAGCTTTCCGTCGACAATGTCGAATCCTTGCGGTGCGTTCATGAACGCGTTCACGATCGTGATGAACACAGCCGAGAACGACGCGCCGAGCGCAACCGGGACAAGCAGCAACAGGTGCTTTTTCTGGTTGTCGAACCGGTCCCAGGTGTACAGGTAAATTCCGAGGAAAATCGCTTCAAAGAAGAACGCGAACGTCTCCATGAAGAGCGGCAGTGCGATGACCTGCCCGGCGAGTTCCATAAAGTTCGGCCATAAAAGCGAGAGCTGAAGACCGATCGCGGTCCCCGTCACGACACCGACGGCCACCGTAATGACAAACCCGCGTGCCCACCGGCGTGCGAGCAGGATGTAATGTTCATCGTTTTTCTTGATGCCCACCCATTGTGCAATCATGATCATGAGCGGGACGCCGACACCGATCGTCGCATAGATGATATGGAAGCTCAGCGTCAGCTCGGTGAGTGCCCGTGAAAAAAACACGGCTTCTTCATTGCCCATGCAGGTTTCCCTCCTTCAAAAGTGGAACGCATGTGAGTGTGTTTTCAAGTCCTCAAGGACGGGTATATATACTGGCAGTTCCGGCGTCATCCGCCGAAGATCCTGCCGACAATTGACAGCAGCATGATGGCGCCCACGATGAACGCGAGCCACATCAGCCACCGTTCCTGTTTCTTGTACATCGGCGCTCCTCCTTTGCATCTGCCACTATTATACCCCGGGGCGGATGTCCGCTAACGCGTAATCATGACGGAATGGTGGAAACGGCATGACAAATCCGTGGATGTCCAGTGACGGAATTTTGACACCGGTATTGAGAATGTTCGGACCATTTGGTATACTGAAAGAATCAACTATACAGGAGGTGCCGGCCATGGAACTCAGAAGAAAAGTACTGGCATATATCACACGCGGAGAAGGGCCGGACCAGCAGCTGCTCGTTTATACCGAGAAGAACCATCCCGAGTCCGGCGCACAAGTGCCCGGCGGGACGATTGATCGCGGAGAACTGCTGATGGACGCCCTTTACCGGGAGATTGAGGAAGAGACGGGCATTTCAAAACACGATCTCGTCCTCGTCGGCAAACTGGCAAAAAACACATTTTTCCCGAGACACCGCGACCGTAAATACGAACGAAACATTTTCCATCTTGCCTACACCGGCAATGGACCGGAGGAGTGGGGCCACACCGTCACCGGAAGCGGCAAGGACCGCGGAAAGTCACTGATCCTTCACTGGACGCCGGTCGACCACATTCCCGAACTAGCGGGCAAACAGGACATGGCGCTGGACGCGCTTTGACCGCAATACAAATGAAGGAGAGGCAGTGCCCGGGAATTCCGCGGGCACTGCCTCTTTTGAGTTGCCGGGTGACGAGTGTCCGAAGTCGCCGGGAAACACCCGCCGACTTATAGCCGTAAACGTAAAAAACGGGCTGCGGTGAAGCCGCACAGCCCGTTCTCAACCATCACTTTTCTTTTTTCACGACTTCCTCCCAGCTCACCTCGCCATTTTTCAGCTGCTCGCGCTTTTCCTTGTCGATAAGGTCGTTCGGCCGGCCGCCTTTTGGCCAGTCTTTGTCCTTGCCGCCCCATTCCGGACGGTCCTGCATGAGGATGAATGCCGCCAGGTCGCTCGCCTCCTGCTCGGTCAGGGAGCCGGGATCCGTCTTCGGCATGAAATCGTGGATGAAGCCGGCCATCTTGTCATGCCGGGACAGGCCTGCACCATCATTGAACGATTCGCTGCCCCACAAGGCAGGACCCGAGATTTCTCCGGTGCCCCCGCCGTCAGCCGCATGGCATGCGATGCAGGACTGCTTGAACAGCTCCTCTCCCGCGTCCGCATCCGGAACCGGAACATCCTTCATGGCAACGGGTTTCTTCCATTCCAGCTCGCCGCCTTCCGGCATTCCTTCAGAGATGTAAGCCATGTACGCGACGATCGCCTGCAGGTCTTCGTCACCTGTTTCGAACTCCTCGCCGTTCATACTGCGGACCATGCAGCCGTTGATCCGGTCTTCAATCGTCATGACGGCATCGGCCCGTTCATTGTAACGCGGATAAGTCACCGTCGTTCCCACGAGAGACATGGAACTCTTCTCAAGCCCCGCACCGGCATGGCAGCTCGCGCAGCTGAGCCCGTTCACTTTCGCTTCTCCCTCTTCCGCAGAGGCGGCTTCCTTCCTCAGTTCCGTCGAAGTCATATTCACCAGATCATATCCATGCTGGATCACTTCACCGTGCGGACCCTCCGGAAGGTCGTCCATCGACGGCGGCTGGAACGATGCGCTCTTCACGCCGGATTCTCCGGCCGTTTCCTCTTGATCGCCTGACGTCTCCGCCGACCCGTCGGCCTCCTGCTTGTCCTGCCCAAGACGGATGCCAAGAAAACCGATGGTCGCCAGCGACACGACAAGCAGGAAGATAAGTGTAATTCCCGTCGTTCTCTGCATTCACTTTCTTTCCTTTCCCTATGTATGCTCATCCCCTCTCTACCCTTTAACTAAATGGCAAAACACAACAGACTGCTCACAGGCGCAGTCTGCCGCAAGTTTATTTCTCCGCCTTCCTCAATACTTCTTCCCAGTCGACCGTTCCGTTCCGGATTTGCTCACGGAGTTCATTTGTAATGATGTCATTCGGACGCCCGCCATTCGGCCAGTCTTTGTCGTGGCCTTTCCACTCCGGACGGTCATGCATCAGCACGTAGGCGGCCAGGTCTGCGGACTCCTGATCAGACAAAGTTCCCTCGCCGCCTTTTGGCATATTGTTCTGGATGTAGCCGGCCATTTTCGTAATCCGGCCCATGCCCGCACCGTCGTTGAACGAGTCTTCTCCCCAGAGAGCGGGACCCGAGTTCGAACCGATGCCCGACCCGTCTTCCGCATGACAGGCGATGCAGGACTGCTGATAAAGCAATTCGCCGTCCTCCACGTTCGGCACCGGCATGTTGTCCATGCTGTTTGTGTGGCGCCACGGCATTTCGGCACCGACCGGCACGCCTTCGGAAATGTACTTGAAGTAAGCGACCATCGCATCAAGATCCTCGTCATCTTCGGCAAATTTCTCACCATCCATGCTCCGGACCATGCAGCCGTTGATGCGCTCTTCGATCGTGACGATCTGTCCTGAACGGCCAATGTACATTGGATAGGCGGCCGTCATTCCGACAAGCGACGAGGAGTCCTTCTCAAGCCCCGCCCCCGCATGACAGCTCGTGCAGCTCAATCCATTCACCCGCTCACGGCCGTCCTCCGCAGTTGCCGCTTCGCTCCAAAGAACTTCGGATGTATTGTTCACCAGCTCAAAGCCCCGTTTGATCGCGTCGCCGTCAGGTCCGTCGGGCACGTCTTCCATCGAGGGCGGATTATAGGCGATCTCTGCGGCATTGCCCGGATCCTCCGACGTTTCGTTGTCCTGAGCAGCGTCTTGGCCGGCAGCCGACATCTCCGAAGACAGCCGGATTCCCAAGAAGCCGATGATGAGCAGTGCCCCCAGAAACAGAGCCCCAAAAGTCAGTCCCGTTGATCTCTTCATCACGATCTCTCCTTTCAACTTTTGTCTGTCTTAAACCTACCTGAAACCGGCTCCCCGTGCGTTGACAATCCGGTGAGCATTCAGACAAAGCTTTGAAAGTGGATGAAAAAGGAAAACCTTATCAAACCGGCATTCTTCACATTCATTACCGGCCAAGGGCACAACTTCGGTGAAGAATCTGTGAGCTTTCTCACAATCCGACTCCTTTCCCCTGTTATCGACACAGACCGACAAGTGCCATCGCCGCTCCCTGCATCCGCCGGACAATAAAAAAACGCCCCCAAACGGGAGCGCATCCGGAATTTATTCGGTTCCCATCAACAGGTCCGCCGCCTGCGTCCGGTCTTTTTCCGGAATGCGTTCAAGCGGCACGAACATGCGGATATGCCTTGGCAGGTTCGTGAACTCGGCCGGCAGGAGCCCGCCGAACTCACCATCCAGGTTCAGCTGGACCTTTTCATCGGAAGACACGATGATCTTTGACGGTTTGGCAGAAATAACGAGTGGATCGTTCATATGCTCACCGCGCAGCGCCAGCGACACAACGCGGATGAACTCCGCAATGTTGCACTTCTTCAGGATGAACATGCTGAACTTCCCGTCGTTGATGCTGGCGTCTGGCGCGAGCTTCTCGAACCCGCCGACTGAGTTCGTCAACCCGACGAGGAACAGCATCGCCTCATCGTCGAACACTTCCCCGTCGTACTCCACCCGGAGCTGGGACGCCCGGATTGACGGCAGCATCTCGATCCCCTTCAAATAGTAGGCAAGCTGGCCGAGCACCGTCTTCAGCTTGCTCGGCACTTCATACGTCAGCTCGGTGATCTTGCCGCCGCCCGCGATGTTGATGAAATGACGGTCATTGACCACCCCGACATCGACCGGGATCGTCTCCCCGGCAATGATGATATCAAGCGCCTCGTCGATGTCACGCGGAATATGCACGGCCCGGGCAAAATCATTTGTCGTCCCGGTCGGAATGAGCCCGACGACCGGCCGCTGTGCCTCATCGTAGCCGCTGATCCCCGCAACCACCTCGTTCAGCGTCCCGTCGCCGCCAACCGCGATCACCGTGTCAAACTTCCGCTCAACTGCGGCCCTTGCCGCCTCGGTCGCATCCCCTTCGCACGTCGTCGCATGACAAGACGTCTCATATCCCGCCTCTTCAAGACGAACCAGCACCTCCGGCAGATGCTTCCGAAAAATTTCCCGCCCCGATGTCGGGTTATAAATGATCCGTGCACGTTTCATCTGGACTGTCCTCTCGCTTTGCAAAATTCTCTGTTAACTCATATGACGCCCCGGAGCCGCGGATGTTCCGCTGCCCCGCGAAAAGGAGCCGACACATTTCCGGCTCCCCCTGCTCTCCATCTTATTCCTGACTGCCCGGATGTGCAACCCGGAATGCCCGTTCAAGAAAGGCCGTGCACCGCCGCGCCGGATCCATTCCTTGCCGGATCAGAAATCTCACGCACGGATCCGCCAGGGCCCCGACGGTCAGTCCTGCTTCTGCAGCGCCGCCATGAACGTCTTGCGGATGTCTTCATACACCCATAGCCAGAAATCACCGTTCGTCGTATTCTGCTCCATCATGGAAGCGTACATACTCTTTTGCTTTTCTTCAAACGAAGGATCTTCCTTCGGCGGAAGGGAATTTTTCTGTTCCATGACAAATTCCTGGAGCTGCGGCGCACGGGGTCCCCATTTAACCAGCACCTCACCGGCTTCATCCAAAAGCAGATACACCGGGATCGAGCGGCCGCCGTTTGTCAGCCAGCGGTCGATCAATTCTGTGTCCGCATCCCGGTACACAACCCGCGCCTCAAGATCCGCCGCCTCCGCAATATGAAGCAAGATCGGATTGTTCATCATTGCGTCCCCGCACCAGTCCTCCGTAATCACGAGGATATGCGGCTTCTTCTCCTTGAGCAGTTCGATGAACTCATCGCCCTGCGGCAGTTTGAATCCTTCATACACCTTCCGGCTGTTTTCTTTGTGGGTCTCCATGCCGTCCAGGTACTTCCCGAGCGGAATCCCCTCTTCAAAATACTGCTGTTCCGTCTTCATCTGCATCCCCTCCTGCCTAAATTGTACGGATTGCCAAAGCGTTAGGCAAATAGAAGGACTGCAGAGGAAAGCGGGATTCGCTTTCCTCTGCAGTCCGATTTGCCGGATTTATTTTTCGATGACCCCGCAGGCGATGCGGTCGCCCGCGTCGCCGGACGGCTGGGACTTGTAGTCGTCTTCGTCCGCGTGGATGACGAGGGCCGTGCCTTCGTCGGTAAAGACACTGTTGTCCTCGCCTTCTTTCAGAGTGACCTGGTCGGTGTCAAACTGCACATTGGCGGTGCCGTCTTCACCGACTTCGATGTTGTCGAAGTCACCGGCATGGCTGCCGTTCTCACTGTCTTTCCCGTGTTCCTTGTCTTCCGGATTGTAATGCCCGCCGGCCGATTCGAAGTCCGGTGCCTCACACATTCCTTTTTCGTGGATATGGAACGCATGCTTGCCGGGAGGGAGGTTCTTGACCGCCAGATCCACATGAACGGTCCCATCTTCGTTTTCGCTGAGGACGGCGTTCGCCACCTCTGCCCCGTCTGCGTCTTTGAGCGGAACATTCACTTCCTCGGCGCCGTCGACTGCCGCGTCCGTCTCAGTTCCTTCGTCCGTTGCATCCGTTTCACCGGTTCCTTCATCCGTTGTCTGTTCGTCGGTCACAGCCGGATCCTCTTTCGCCGGATCGTCCGCCGTCCCTGCATCCTTATCGCCGCAGCCGGCCAGCAGCGCCGCCAACAGGCCGCCTGCCATCAATATCTTCCATTTGCTCATGGTCATTTCCCCTTTCCTATGTATCACCCTGTGTATTCACTTTCCGCCATGATTTAAACTGAGCGGGATGGCCTGTTTTTAATCCTGCCGCAGGGGGGCGGAAAGTCACCGGATTTAAAAGGCCGCCGGCGTATCCCCTTCACCGCCCAGGTTCATCTGTCGGATAATCCACCCGCTTTTATCCATTGTGGGCAGCAGACGGGACGACCATCCGTCCGGTTCAACCCCGGATCCGTACGGTTCAACCCTCGATCCGTACGACTCGGCGCCCGATCCGTCCGACTCACCCGCGACCGCCTCCATCCGTACGACTCAGCCCCGGATCCGTACGGTTCAACCCTCGATCCGTACGACTCGGAGCCCGATCCGTACGACTCACCCGCGACCGCCTCCATCCGTACGACTCAGCCCCGGATCCGTACGGTTCAGCCCTCGATCCGTACGACTCGGCGCCCGATCCGTACGTCTCACTCATGACAGCCACCATCCGTACGACTCGGGGCCCGATCCGTACGACTCACTCGCGACCGCCTCCATCCGTACGACTCAACCTCGGATCCGTACGGTTCAGCCCTCGATCCGTACGACTCGGGGCCCGATCCGTACGACTCAACCCCGACTGCCTCCATCCGTACGACTCAGCCCCGGATCCGTACGGTTCAACCCTCAATCCGTACGACTCGGAGCCCGATCCGTACGACTCACTCGCGACCGCCTCCATCCGTACGACTCAACCCCGGATCCGTACGGTTCAACCCTCGATCCGTACGACTCGGCGCCCGATCCGTCCGACTCACCCGCGACCGCCTCCATCCGTACGACTCAACCCCGGATCCGTACGGTTCAACCCTCGATCCGTACGACTCGGCGCCCGATCCGTCCGACTCACCCGCGACCGCCTCCATCCGTACGACTCAACACCGGATCCGTACGGTTCAACCCTCAATCCGTACGACTCGGCGCCCGATCCGTCCGGCTCACCCGCGACCGCCTCCATCCGTACGACTCAACCCCGCATCCGTACGGTTCAACCCTCGTTCCGTACGACTCGGCGCCCGATTCGTACGACTCAACCCCGACCGCCTCCATCCGTACGACTCAGCCCCGGATCCGTACGGCTCACCCCTCGATCCGTACGACTCGGCGCCCGATCCGTCCGACTCACCCGCGACCGCCTCCAGCCGTACGACTCACCCGCGACCGCCTCCACCCGTACGACTCAACCCCGCATCCGTACGGTTCAACCCTCGATCCGTACGACTCGGCGCCCGATCCGTACGACTCAACCCCTCACCTGATCAAGAACCGTCTTCTCCCACACAAAAAGACCGCCCGAGGGCGGCCGTTATTCCGGAATCAGCGTTTCCGGATTTCTTCGTTGATGAGTTTGTTGACGAGCGGCGGGTTGGCCTGGCCTTTCGTCGCTTTCATGACCTGGCCGACGAGGAAGCCGATGGCACGGTCCTTCCCGGCTTTGAAGTCTTCGATCGACTGCTCGTTTTTGTCGAGGATGTCGGTGACGACCTTCAGGAGTTCGCCTTCGTCGGAAATCTGGACGAGGCCCTTCTCCTTGACGATCTTCTCCGGATCTCCGCCGTTGTCGGCCAGTTCCTTGAATACTTTCTTCGCGATCTTCGAGGAGATGGTCCCCTTCTCGATCAGGGCGATCATGCCGGCGAGATTTTCCGGAGTCAAACCGGTCTCCCCGAGTTCCTTCTGGTTCGTGTTCAGATAAGCCGATACTTCGCCCATGAGCCAGTTGGATGCAAGCTTCGCGTCCGCTCCAGCCCCGACCGTCGCGTCGAAGAAGTCGGACATGTCCTTCGTGAGCGTCAGGACCATCGCGTCGTACGGCGGAAGGCCGAGATCGTTCACATAGCGCTCTTTCCGGGCGTCCGGAAGTTCCGGGATTTCGGCACGGACGCGCTCCATCCATTCGTCGTCGATGGAGAGGTCGGTCAGATCCGGTTCCGGGAAATACCGGTAGTCGTCGGAGCCTTCCTTGACGCGCATGAGGATCGTCTTGCCGGTGGATTCGTCGAAGCGCCGGGTCTCCTGCTCGATGATGCCGCCGGAAAGCAGCACTTCCGCCTGGCGCTTTTGTTCATGCTCCAACCCTCTGCGGACGAAGTTGAACGAGTTCAGGTTTTTCAGCTCGGCTTTCGTGCCGAATTCTTCCTGGCCATATGGGCGCAGGGAGATGTTCGCATCGCAGCGGAGCGAGCCTTCCTCCATCTTCACATCGGACACGCCGGTGTACTGGATGATGGACTTGAGCTTCTCCAAATACGCATATGCCTCTTCCGGCGTGCGGATATCCGGCTCGGACACGATCTCAATGAGCGGCGTCCCCTGGCGGTTGTAATCGACGAGCGAGTAGCCCTTGTCGGTGTGGTTCAGCTTGCCGGCATCTTCTTCAAGATGAAGGCGCGTGATGCCGATGCGTTTTTTCTTGCCTTCAACTTCGATTTCAATCCAGCCGTGCTCGCCGATCGGCTTGTCGAACTGGGAAATCTGATAGGCTTTCGGATTGTCCGGATAAAAGTAGTTCTTTCGGTCGAACTTCGTTTCCTGGTTGATCTGGCAGTTCAGTGCCATGGCCGCCTTCATGCCAAATTCCACGGCCCGCTTGTTGAGAACAGGAAGGACGCCCGGATACCCAAGGTCGATCACATGTGTATTGGTGTTCGGGCCGGCACCGAAATGCGCAGGCGCCGGGGAAAAGATCTTCGAATCGGTTTTCAGTTCAACGTGGACTTCAAGTCCGATGACGGTTTCAAAGTTCGTCATGCTTGCACCTCCCGGATTTCCGGCATCCGCTTGTGGTGGTCCGTCGCCTGTTCAAACGCATGGGCCACGCGGTATACCGTCGACTCGTCAAAGTGGCGGCCGATGATCTGCAGGCCGAGCGGCAGGCCTTCAGTGAAGCCGCATGGAACGGAGATCGCCGGGACGCCCGCCAGGTTGACGGGGATCGTCAGGATGTCGTTTGCGTACATCGTGAGCGGGTCGTCGATCTGCGTGCCGAGCTTGAATGCCGGTGTCGGCGTCGTCGGTCCGATGATGACGTCATAGTCTTCAAACGCATTCATGAAGTCCCCCTGGACGAGCGTGCGGACTTTCTGCGCTTTTTTATAGTACGCGTCGTAAAAGCCGGAGCTGAGCGCGAACGTGCCGAGCATGATCCGGGTTTTCACTTCGTCGCCGAACCCTTCGGCACGCGTGTTTTTGTACAAGTCTTCAAGTGTACGGACATCATCCGCACGGAACCCGTAACGGATGCCGTCAAAGCGGGCCAGGTTCGACGATGCTTCAGACGAGCTGAGCAGGTAATATGCAGGAAGCGCGTATTTCGTGTTCGGCAGCGACACTTCGGACACTTCCGCACCGAGCGACTCCAGCACGCGGGCAGCTTCGCGGACCGCGTTCTTCGATGCCTCGCCGACGCCTTCGCCGAGATACTCGGACGCGATGCCGATCTTCAGACCTTTGACGTCGCCGGTGAGCGCCGCGGCGAAATCCGGAACTTCCACGTCAAACGAAGTGGAGTCGTACGGATCATGGCCGGAAACGGCGGACAGGAGGAATGCGTTGTCCTCGACCGTGCGTGTGACCGGGCCGATCTGGTCGAGGGATGAAGCGAATGCCACAAGGCCGTAGCGGGACACACGGCCGTATGTCGGCTTCATGCCGACCACGCCGCAGTAGGCTGCCGGCTGGCGGATCGAACCGCCCGTGTCGGAGCCGAGCGAGAATGGCACTTCGCCCGCTGCGACGGCTGCGGCCGAGCCGCCCGACGAGCCGCCCGGAACATATTCCAGGTTCCAGGGGTTGGCCGTCTTTTTATAGAAGGAGTTCTCGGTCGAACCGCCCATTGCGAATTCGTCCATGTTCAGCTTGCCGACGGTGATGAGGCCGGCCTGGTCAAGCTTCGTGGCCGCCGTCGCGTTGTAGATCGGATCGAACCCGCCGAGCATGCGGCTGGCGCAGGTCGTCTCGAGCCCTTCCGTCACGATGTTGTCCTTCACGCCGATCGGCAGGCCGTGGAGCGGGCCGCGGTTTTCCGCAGGCGTTTCGTCAAGCTCTTTTGCACGCGCCGTCGCCCGTTCTTCGTCCAGGGCGAGGAACGCCTTGACGTCGCCGTCGACCGCTCCGATGCGCCGGAACGATTCCGCCGTCAGTTCCGCGGCGGACAGTTCTTTGTTATGTATCAGCGACTGGAGCTCCTTCGCGGATTTGTTGAATAGGGTCATCTGTTTCTCCTCCTCAGTGCGTCAGTCCAGGATCGATGGCACTTTGACCATGCCGTCTTCATGTTCGGGTACGTTTTTCATCATGAGATCACGGTCAAGCCCGGGAACCGGCTTGTCTTCGCGCAGCACATTGATGAGCGGCACCGGGTGGGTCGTCGGCGCGACGCCCTCCGTGTCGACTTCGTTCAGCTGTTCGGCGAATTCAATGATCGCGCCGAGCTTTTCGGCATAATAGTCGGCCTCTTCCTCGGTGATTGCAAGCCGCGCGAGATTGGCCACGTGCTTCACCTGGTCTTTCGTGATGTCCGCCATGTCGTTTCCTCCATTCTCTTAACTGTCTGTCTGTTCAAGCCTTGTTTATCATATCACGGACCGCCCGTTACCGGCAGTCCGATCAGTTCCCATAGATGTGAGTGTAAGGTTCGTCGGTGCCCGGTTCTTTGACGATCAGGGCGACGGGGCCGTTGACGGAGGTGATGCTCACTTCCACGCTGATCGCCGGGAAGTGGTCGACGACGAGCCCGGACAGGTACTGGGAGAAGCCGATCACTTCGGCCTCGCCGTAGAACTCGATCGGCACGTTGATCTTCAGCGAGGCGATCGTCCCGTTCTGATAAAACCCGGTGCCGATCACGTTGACGAAGCTGCTGAAGTACTTGTCCACGTCCTGCTTGAAGTTGCTGAAGCTCGTGTTCACGTCGCGGTACTTGTCGGCATTGGATGAAGTCGGGAAGATGATGTATTCCTCGTCGATTGCATCCCAGCCGGACAGGACGTCCTTGCCCTTCTCCGCCGTCGAGACGGCGAAGTAGGAGCCGGGGGAGATGTCGTTCTGCGGGCTCTGCTTGTACAGGCCAACCATGATAGGGACCTGCGACAGCCCTTCGATCTTGCGCATCCGCTTCACGATCTCGGCGGCGGCTTTCTTGCCTTCTTCCTCGATCTTCTCCTGAGGAATGGCGCCGCCCCCTTCCGTCGTATTGACGGAATTGAGCGCAACCCCGATCGAAACGCCCTCCAGGCGGATCTTATCCTCCGACGTCCGCTTCAGATAATTCTGCTCAATGATGTGCGCAACATATACCGGAACATCCCGGCGGGTTTCTTCGGCCGTGCCGGCAGCCGCCGGATTCAGGCCTTCCGGATTGTCCTCGGATTTATGGGCCAGCCAGGAACGGACCGTCTTTTCATCGAGGTACTGGCCTTCCTGGAAAAAGTGATCGTCCGTCGGGAACTTCCGGTGGGACAGGCGCATGAGCCCGCTCTCCGCCTCGACGACATTGTACTTGGAGTTCAGTTTGTTGACGACGAGGCCCCGTGACGCGCTTTTCTTGTACGGAAGAAGCGTCCGGTAATATTCGTCGCTGAGCTGCATATTCGGAATGATGACTCGCTGCTCCGCTTCCTGTTTGGGATCTTTCACGACATCCGGCTCTTCTTTCGCCGGCAGGCAACCGGAAAGCAGCACGGCAGTCAGTGCCGCCGCAGTGATTATCTTGATTTTCAACGAAGTAGAACCCCTTTATTCACGGATTGCCCGAAGAAGTGCCGCCTCGTCCCAAATTTCGATGCCGAGGCTTTCCGCCTTCTCGAGCTTGGAACCGGCGTCTTCTCCGGCGACGACGAGATCTGTCTTTTTGCTGACGCTGCCGGTGACCGAGGCCCCGAGCGATTCAAGGGCGGCCTTCGCCTCGTTGCGTGTCAGCTCCTCCAGCTTTCCGGTGAGCACGACCGTCTTGCCGGCGAGCGGGCCGTCCGACGGGATGTCCTGCTTGCGCGGACCGGTGTATTCGGTGTTGACGCCCGCGGACTCCAGCTTGCCGAGCACTTTCAGGACGTCTTCATTGCCAAAATACGTCACAACCGAATCGGCGACCTTTTCGCCGATTTCATGGATGGCGGTGAGCTGCTCCTCGTTCGCCCGGCGAAGTGCATCGAGCGTGCCGAATTCCATGGCAAGAATATGCGCAACTTTCTGCCCGACGTGGCGGATGCCGAGGCCGAACAGCAGCTTCTCCAGCGAATTTTGTTTGGACTGGGCGATGGCGGCAACCAGATTCGACGCCGACTTCTCCCCCATCCGGTCCAGCCCGATCAGCTGCTCCCCGGTGAGACTGTAGAGATCCGCGGCGTCCTTGATCAGCCCTTCAGCAAACAGCTGGGCGACGACTTTCTCGCCGACCCCCTCGATGTTCATCGCATTGCGCGAGACAAAGTGGATCACCGCTTCCTGAAGCTGCGCCGGGCACTGCGGGTTCACGCAGCGCAGTGCCACCTCTTCCTCGAGATGGACAAGCTCCGAGTCGCAAGCCGGGCAGTGGGTCGGCATCTCGAATGCTTCTTCCTCGCCCGTGCGCCGCTCCGCGAGCGCCATGACGATCTCGGGGATGATGTCGCCCGCTTTGCGGACGACGACTTCATCGCCGATCCGGATGTCTTTTTCGCGGATCAGGTCGCCGTTATGAAGAGACGCACGGGAAACGGTCGTCCCGGCAACGCGGACCGGTTCGAGGATCGCGGTCGGCGTCACAACCCCCGTACGGCCGACGGTGAGCTCAATATCGGTGAGCTTCGTCACGACTTCCTCCGCCGGGAACTTGTAGGCCGTCGCCCAGCGCGGGCTTTTCGCCGTGAAGCCGAGCTCTTCCTGCTTGTGAAACAGGTCGACTTTGATCACGATGCCGTCGATTTCATACGGGAGGTCCGGCCGGCGGTCCTGCCACGAATCGACGAATGCCAGCACTTCCTCGATGTCTTGGCAGCGCTTTGTTTCCGGGTTCGTCCGGAAGCCGAGCTTCGCCAAGTATTCAAGGGAGTCGGAGTGGGCGGAAAGTCCATAGTCCGCTCCGCTGCCGCCCATGCCGTACATGAAGACGGACAGGTTCCGGCTGGCCGCGATTCTCGGATCCAGCTGGCGGAGCGAGCCGGCCGCCGCGTTTCTTGGGTTGGCGAACACATCCTGTCCTTCTTCTTCGCGGGCTTCGTTGAGCTTCATGAAGCTCTTTTTCGGCATGTACGCCTCGCCGCGCGCCTCGATGTCGACCGGTTCGGAGAGGGTGAGCGGGATGGCGCGGATCGTGCGCAGGTTCGTCGTGATGTCCTCGCCGACCGTGCCGTCGCCGCGCGTCGAGCCCTGCGCGAACTTCCCATTTTCATATTTCAATGAGATGGCGAGCCCGTCGATCTTCAGTTCGCACACGTAGGTGACGTCGCCGGCATCCGCCCGCACCCGGCGGTCAAACTCCCGGATGTCTTCTTCGTTGAAGACGTTCGAGAGGCTGAGCATCGGGGTGTCGTGCACGACTTTGCTGAAGCCGGGGAGCACTTCCCCGCCGACCCGCTGCGTCGGGGAGTCCGGCATGATCAGGTCGGGATGGTGCTCTTCGATGTCGATCAGTTCGTTCATGCGCGCGTCGTATTCGGAGTCCGGCACGATCGGCCGGTCGAGCACATAGTAGGCGTGCCCGTATTCGTGGAGGAGCTTGTGCAGTTCCTTGACGCGCTGTTCAAGTGCCAGTTTATCTTCCATTCGGATCCCTCCGGATCGGTCGCTATTTGGTGTGAGTCAGCCTGTCAAAGAAAGGATACATAATTGATTTCCGCTTCAGGCCCTCGCTTTCCGCGGGCATGGCCTCAGCCTCCTCGCCGCTGCGCGGCTGCGGGGTCTTCGGCTCATGCTATTCCCGCAGGAGTCTCGGTCCTTCCGCTGCAATCAAACCCACAGAAAGCGATCAAGTTCTTTTTAACCCACGCGTGAGCGCCAGGTCATTATTTCAACTTGCCCCGACGAGCCGTTAGGCTTTTTCGATTGGGGCGAATTTGGCGAGGAGGCGTTTGATGCCGACGGGGTCCGGGAAGGCGATGTCGAGTTCTTTGTCTTCGCCGTTTCCGCGGACGCTGACGACCATGCCTTCGCCCCATTTTTTGTGTGTGGCTTTGTCGCCGACTTTCCAGCCGACCGATTCTCCGCCGGTTGTCTGCTGGACCGGGCGTCTGACGGCCTGGCGGACCGGGCGTCGGCTGCCGAAGCTGCTGCCGGAAATCGGCGTGCGTCCGGAGTCCGAAGAAGTGCCCCCTGTTCCGACGAACTGGGTGACGTCATCGGATATTTCGGAGATGAAGCGGGACGGGCTGTTGTAGTTTGTCCGTCCGTACAGCGTGCGATACTGCGCGCTCGTCAGGAACAGCTTTTCCTCGGCGCGGGTGATGCCGACGTAGGCGAGCCGACGTTCTTCTTCCATTTCTTCTTCGTCGCCGATCGAGCGGGAGTGCGGAAAGACGTTTTCCTCCATCCCGATGATGAAGACGACCGGGAACTCGAGGCCTTTTGCCGAGTGCATCGTCATAAGGACGACCTGTTCGGCGGATGTGTTTTCTTCCTTGTCGAGCGAGTCGATGTCCGCGATGAGCGCCAGGTCGGTGAGGAACGCAACGAGGGATTTGTCCCCGTCCGCTTCTTCCGCGTGCTTCTCGAACGATTCCGTAACGGACAGGAATTCCTCAATGTTCTCAAGCCGGCTTTCCGATTCGATCGTCTTTTCATTGCGGAGCATGTCGCGGTAGCCCGACTTGTCGAGCACTTCGCCGACGAGCTCGGTGACGCTCAGGTACTCCTGCATCTGCGTGAAGCCGGTGATGAGGTCGCGGAAAGCGGCCGCCTGGTTGATCGCCCTCGGCTGAAGGCCCTGGATAAAGTCGATTTCCTTCAGCGCCTCGAAAATCGACATGTCGTTGATGATCGCATGGGAGGCGATCTTTTCGAAGGTCGTTGCCCCGATGCTGCGCTTCGGCTCGTTGATAACGCGGGCGAGCGACAGGTCGTCATCATTGTTCGAGATGAGCCGCAAATAGGCAAGCAGGTCCTTGATCTCTTTGCGGTCATAGAACTTTGTGCCGCCGACGATCGTGTAGTCGAGGTTCGACTTAACGAGGTATTCCTCCATCATCCGCGACTGCGCGTTCGTCCGGTAGAGGATCGCGAAATCGGACAGCTTGCGGTTTTCCGTTTTCATGAGCTCGAGAATCTTCGAGACGACGAACTGGGACTCGTCTTTCTCGTCGGACGCCTTGTAGATATAGATGTGCTCCCCTTCGCTGTTGTCGGTGCGGAGGTTCTTTTCGTAGCGGCTGGCGTTGTTTTTGATGACGTCATTGGCCGCCTTCAGGATGCGCTGTGTCGAGCGGTAGTTCTGCTCGAGCAGGATGACTTCCGCGTTCGGGTAGTCTTTCTCGAACGACAGGATGTTCTGGATGTCCGCGCCCCGCCAGCGGTAGATCGACTGGTCGGAGTCGCCGACGACGCACAGGTTCTTGAACTTGCCCGCGAGCATGTTGACGAGCCGGTACTGGGCGTTGTTCGTATCCTGATACTCGTCGACGTGGATGTATTGGAATTTGTTCTGGTAGAATTCGAGCACTTCCGGAACCTGCTCGAACAGCTTGAGCGTCACCATGATCAGGTCATCGAAGTCGAGCGACTGGTTTTTACGGAGCCGTCTTTCGTATGCCTGGTATACGTCCGCAACGATTTTCTCGAACGGATTGAACGGGTTCACCGACTCTGCGAATGACTTGGCGTCGATGCACTCGTTTTTCGCGTTGGAGATCTGGTTCAGGAGCGAGCGCGGTTCGTATTGTTTCGGGTCGAGGTTCAGTTCTTTCAAGACGTTTTTCACGACCGTGAGCTGGTCGGAGCCGTCGAGGATCGAGAACGTCTTCGAGTAGCCGATCCGGTCGATTTCGCGGCGCAGGATGCGCACGCACATCGAGTGGAACGTCGACACCCACATCCGCTCGCCGGTGCCCGGTCCGAGCAGTCCGTCGATCCGCTCGCGCATTTCGCGTGCGGCTTTGTTCGTGAACGTGATCGCGAGGATCTTCGACGGGTACACTTGCTTTTCGACGATGAGGTAGGCGATCCGGTGCGTCAGGACGCGTGTTTTTCCGGAGCCGGCGCCGGCCATGATGAGCAGCGGGCCCTCCGTCGTCCGTACGGCTTTTGCCTGTTCCGGGTTCATGCCGTTGAGAAGGTTATTTGAAATGGTTTCCATGTTGGCTCCTTTCGTTGTTGGCGCGTGTTGATTTTCGTTCCGGGCGCTTGCTTTCCGCGGGCGTTGCTTTAGCCTCCTCGACGCTGGCGCGTCTGCGGGGTCTGCAGCTAACGCTTTTCCAGCAGGAGTCGCGCGCCCTTCACTCCGATCAACTTGTCTAAATGAATCATTCACCCTATATCAAATAAGTCAGACCATCGTCTTCCAAGTCAGGCCATTTTATCGGTTTCTTTCACCGCACGCACGGTTTTGAGGGCGGCGGGGAGGTTGTGGTAGAGGGCGTTGCCGACGATGATGAGGTCGGCGAACCGGGCCATTTCGGCGGCCTGTTCGGGACCCCGGATGCCGCCGCCGTAAACGAGGCGGGTCCGGTCGAGGACGCGGGACGCCGCACGGACGGTTTCCGGACCGCCGTATGTACCGCTGTACTCCAGATACAGGACGGGCAGGCGGAAGAAATGCTCCGCCATCCGCGCATAGGCGAGGACGTCTTCCTCGTCGATTCCGGCGTCCGCTCCGGTGAGTTTCGCCGCCTTGCAGTCCGGGTTGAGAATGACATAGCCCTCCGGAATGACTTCTTCAAAGTCCATGAGCTCCCCGAATTCCCGGATTGCCGCGTGCTGGTGGCCTTTGATCCAACGGGCGTCGTCGGTGTTCAGCACCGACGGGATGAGAAACCCGTCAAAGCCCGGCGTGATGGCGTCCGGCTCCGATACTTCGAGCATGACCGGCACCGAAAAACGCCGGATGCGCATCAGGATGGCCAGAACATTGTCGAGCGTGACCCCGTCGGTTCCCCCGACGATGATCCCGTCCGTCCCCGACTCGCACACCCGCTCCAGCGCCTCATCATCCAACTTTTTGGCAGGGTCCAGCTTGAACGCATGCCGCCATTCCAGAAAGTCCTTCATCTTGCACCCACCTGTCTTTGTTTGCGTCCCTCCATTATAACAAAAAAACGGCCGCACCGGCCGCTCAAAAGGAGGGATTGCGGAAAGACATGCCGTCCGCTTCTCTGAATGATTTAGCTTTTTAGAAGTTTATCCAGCCCAAGGAGAAACTTATCCAGCTTAAGTTGAAACTTATCCAACTCAAACGGAATCTTTTCCAACTCAAGCGGAAACTCATCCAACTCAAGCTCAAACTTATCCAACTCACACTCGAGGAAGTCGAGGTTCGATCGTTTCTGTCCCTTCGTGGAAGCTTTCGATCTATTCACGATGTCTTTCGGACTATTGGCGACGCCTTTCGGACTATTCGTGATGTCTATCGGACTATTCACCCGGCAACCGCATGCCGTTCCGACTTCAACGCATTTGGGATTCCCGGCCTTTCCGAATATCCGCCGACATGACGTCTTCCGGCACCATGCCTCCGCCGGTCGCCCAGGCAATGTGGACGGCTTCCGGCGTCGGGTTGAATCCGGACCGGGCGACCCGGACGGCTCCGGGGACGCCGGCGAGCGCGGACGGCTCGAGCCGGATGTTTTCGAGTTCGCTCATCTTTGTGAGCAGGCGGTACAACTCTTCATCACGGACGGTGAAGGAACCGGCGAGCAGCTTGCCGACTTCCCTGCCGACAAATCCGGACGGGCGGCCGACTGCGAGACCGTCTGCATCGGTTTTATTGTCCAGTCCGAAATCCCTGACCGACACTTCGTCGTGCTTGCCGGTGACGAGGCCGAGCAGCATGCACGGGGCGTGCGTCGGTTCTGCGAAGAAGCAGTGCGCATGGTCGCCGAACACCTGCTTGAGCCCGAACGCAATGCCGCCTGGTCCTCCGCCGACTCCGCAAGGAAGATATACAAACAGCGGATGTTCGGCATCGACTTGGATTCCCTGTTCTTCGAGCTGATCCTTCAGCCGCAGCGCCGCTACCGAGTAGCCGAAAAACAGCGTCCGGGAGTTCTCGTCATCGACAAAGTGGTCGTTCGGATCCGCTTCAGACTGGCGCCGTCCTTCCTCGACCGCCTTGCTGTAGTCGTCTGGATGCTCGACAACCTGCACGCCTTTTTCCCGCAGCAAGTTCTTCTTCCATTCCTTCGCATCCGCCGACATATGGACCGTGACGCGAAAGCCCATTTTCGCGCTCATGATGCCGATGGAAAGCCCGAGATTGCCGGTCGAGCCGACGGTGATCGAGTATCCGGAAAAGAAATCCCGGAACCGGGGTTCGGTGAGACTGGTGTAGTCATCGGTTTCTTTCAACAAACCCTTTGAAATCGCCAAGTCTTCCGCGTGCTTCAGCACTTCGTAAATTCCGCCCCGCGCCTTGACGGAACCGGAGATCGGCAGTTGGTTGTCGCACTTCAGCATCAGCCGGCCCGGAATCTCGGTGCCGGATTCCTGCTCCAGCCATTCTTTCATGGCGGGGATCTCCTTAAGCGGCGATTCGATGATCCCTCCGGCCGCTTCCGTCTCCGGGAACACCTTTGCGATATAAGGCGCAAACCGCTTGAGCCGGGCTTCGGCATCCCGTATATCGGCCATCGACAGGCCGTTATTGGAGATCGCTTCGTTCATCTGGGCGTAGTCCGGGTTTTCCCAGAACACTTCCTCCGCCGCCATGATTTCTTTGATGACCGGATGGGCTTCGGTCCATTCGTCGATTGTCTTTCCTGCAACCTCCACTGTTCAGTCCCCCTTCGAGTAGTCTGTCTCTATTAAAACAGGATTCCGTCTCGAAAACTAAAAAAACCGGCAATCCGCCGGTTTTTTAGCTCGCTGATTGGACATCTGCATCAACGAAATCAAAGCCGGATGCCGAAGTCCCGTTCAAGAATCGCGGCCCGTTCCTCGTCCGTGATCGAGACCGTGTCCTTTTCCCCGTTCCGGCTGATCGTCAGAGAATTGCCCGACAGAGTCAGCCGCCCATCAGGCGTCGCAATGGTCACAATCTCTTTCTGTGTGAAATTCGAATCAGGCGACGTTTGGTTGAACCGGCACGCCGCTTCGAAATCCGGCAAAGCTTTCGCAGACAAATCAAACCGGAGCAGCGTCCGCCAACTGGCTTCCTCTTTCCGCTGCAGTTCGTAAAGGCCCTCTTCCGTCTCAAGTGCCCGGTACGTCCCGCTGACATCCTCTTTCTCTTCACCGGTCAGCGGAAGCGGCACGCGGGCCGAATCTCCGAAACCGACATCGACCAGGTACGGCCCGTCCAGCTCAACGATCTGTGCTGCATGGCTTCTTTCCATCGCCCAAGTTCCATCCGGCCGCATCACCGTCGCCGAGATCAGGCGCGTTTGGTAGCCAATTTCGGTCAACAGCCAATGGAACAGGCCGTTCAGCTCATAGCAAAAACCACCGCGATGATTCCCGATGATCTTTTCGTAATAACCGGCGGGATCCAGCCCGATCGGCACTTTGCGCATCACGTCGAGGTTTTCGAAAGGAATGTGGAGCAGGTGCTGTTCCTGGAGTCGACTAAGCAGTTCCAAGTCTCCAGTCCCGGAGTCTTTTACACCAATCCGTTTTAAATATTGATCTACGTTCATGCAAGAGACCTCCTTTTTATTATGTTAGTGACTATTGCTGAAATGAGTAGCAGGCAACTTCACTTAAACCCCGCCAATTTCATTTTACAATGCTAACATCGTCTCTCCACTCTCGAGAGATCACATCCCCGGTCGTCATACATATGAAAAATCGTCCGCTTTGTCTCATTCAACACAAACACATCCGGCGGGTACACACTGCCGGCTTTGCGCAGTTGCGGATGCCGGCCAAAGTCTTGGCCGGATATCGCAAGCAGGAGCGGGCGCCAGCGGATGTCTTCCGCCCTGCACGGAAGGATGAGCCGGGTGACCGGAATTCGATCCTCACCGTCGGGCCAGATGGTTTGCCGGGAGTCCATGCGGTATTTCAGTTCGGGGTGTTTCAGGTATTTTGGGATCACGCCTGGACGTCCGGGGTAGCCGTTCAGGACGAGGAGGAGTTCGTCTTCCGGTCCCATTTCTTTTTCGAGCACTCGGACGGCTCGCCGGGACACTTCCTCAAAGTATTCCGGATCGGTCCTGCCGTCCTCCCTGAACGGGTCCAGTCCTTGGTTGAGCGGAATGTGAACCGTTTCCGGCCAGTGAACGTGAAAACCCGGGAGCAGGTCCACTCCCGGGAATTGTGTCATGAAGGCGGCCAGCCGTTTTGCTGCGGGGAAGTTCAATCCCCTTCCTCCTCGCCCATCCGGCTCAGGATCTCGTTGTAGCCGCCAGAGCCGTAGTCGAAGCAGCGGCGGACGCGGGAGATGGTGGCGGTGGAGGCGCCGGTTTCGTTTTTGATGTTTTCGTACGTGTAGCCTTTTTTGAGCATGCGGGCGACGTTGAGCCGCTGGGAAAGCGACTGGATCTCGCTGATCGTCGCGAGGTCGTCGAAGAACCGGTAGCATTCATCGAGATCGCGCAGTTCCAGTATGGCTTCAAACAGGGCATCGGTCTGCGGTCCGCGTAGTTTTTCGAG
Source organism: Bhargavaea ullalensis (assembly GCF_042432615.1). NCBI lineage: Bacteria > Bacillati > Bacillota > Bacilli > Caryophanales > Caryophanaceae > Bhargavaea > Bhargavaea ullalensis. The sequence goes on along the minus strand of NZ_JBHLWY010000022.1, from coordinate 30,715 downwards.
TGCCACGGGCGGTCCCTCCTTTATTTTTGGATGAAATTATGGTGTGTAGCTGACGCTGTCCTCCATGCCCGGCGAGTCCGGCACGATGTGGATCCACGTCTTGCCGGGTGCAAGCGGGAACGGGAGGCTGCCGTCCATGACGGTCGGCACGCCGTCCCGGCTCTGCCATTCCGTTTCGAATACCTGTCCTCCGCGGAAGACGGCGGCCGCTCCGCCGGCGCCGAAGTCGATCGCCCGGCGGCCTTTATCGTCGATGATCCGGTGCGGGGCTTCGAGAACGAGGATGTTAGCCAGCGCCGGTTCCTCGCCTGATTCGGCATCTGCCGTGGCGGTGCCTCCGGTCGAACGGGAGTACGTTCCTGCGTGCGGGTCGAATGAGTAATGGCTTTCAAACGCCGGATCACGTCCGTACGAAACCTCGATCGTTCCGGCGGACCCGGCCGACACTGCCGGCTCCTCGCCGAACCGCCAGCCGGGGTCAGACCCGATCTTCATCCGGAATCCGTTCTGGTCCGCGCCGTTCCGTACGGCGTCTTTGGATATATAGGAGTTGTGCGGCGCCACCCGGTCGGATGAGCGCTTGAACAGTGTACCGTCGTACCTCATGCCGTTCAGGTGGTCGACCGCCCCGGTCTCGAGCATCGCCTGGGCATCGGGGCTGTAGCCGTGCGCGATGTAGAGTGCATCGTGCGCGCCGGCCAGCCCGACGAAGTAGTCCCGTGCACTGCGGACCGGGCCGATTTTCTCGGGCAGTTTCGACTGATACAGTGCGAGCAGACGAGTGATCTCCCCTTCGGCGAGCATCTCATACACGACGTCTGCTTCGGCTAGACCCGACTGAGGACGGGCTTTCGGGTGGTTGTTGATCGTCACGAGCACGGGGCGCATGTCCGGACTTTCCGCCATGCCGAGCCCCGTGTACGGTGCGGTATAGGCGTGTTCCTTGATGACGCCGGCGGATTCAAGTTCCGGCCGGTCCAGATCCGATGACTCGGCGGCCGTTTCCCCCGGTGCCGCGGGACTTCCGGGATCCGCCGCCTCCCCGCCTTTGTCCTGGCACCCCGCCAGGAGGACCAGCGCGGCAAGCGCCGGCATCCAGCGTGTTCTCATTGTATTCATATCCCCCTAAATGCTTCTCTCTCTAAGTCTATGTCCTCGTCCGGTCAGCGCATGAGCGACGGGAACAGGACTTTTCGGTTCATGACGTCGTAGATCCCTTTTTGGGTGATGCGGACGTACGGAAGGTGCGTCGACATGAGGAACAGGAGCGTGTAGACCGCGTCGCCGTGCTTGTAGCCGCGCGCCCGCAGTTCAGTCTTGATCGAGCTCTCTTCTTCCATGAGTTCCCTCATCGGCTTGGCCGACAGGACACCGCCCAGGCCGAGCGGAAGTTCCGCGACGACTTCCCCGTTTTCCGCAAGCACGAGGCCGCCCCCGATTTCCTTCATCCGGTCGAATGCGAGTTTCATGTCTGCGGCGTTTTTTCCGATCATGATGATGTCGCCGGTGCTTGAATAAGACGAGGCGAATCCCTGAACATTGTCGGCAAATCCTTTGATGAGCGTGTTCACCCGCCATTTGCCGTTCCGGTCGATCAGGATGAGGAAACTTTGGTCTTGCCCGGCCGGAAGCCGCTGGTCGGACGGATCGACGTCGACGCTGTACGGTTTCGTGATGACGTCGTTCACCATCTCGATGCCGAACGGGAAGGAGAACTGGAAATCACCGTCGTCGAGTTCATACGGCACATTGAATGGCTCCAGCCATGACCAGTCGATATTCTCGAACGGTTCGGTGTCCTGCCCGTCCCGGCGCAGCCAGACGCCCTTTGAGAGAACATCGGTCGGCACCGGGTTTTCCGGGCTTTCCAGGAAGTTCAAGTTCGCATATCGGCCGGTCGCAATGAGTCCGTGCAGGTCGTCCATGTCGTAATAACGGGCAATATTGTATGTAGCCATCGCGTACGCATCTTCCGGCTTCACGCCCGCTTGGAGCGCCACCCGGATGCATTTGTCCATGACGCCGTCCTCGTGGAAGCCGGGTGTTGAGCCGTCGGTCGTCATCATGAGCTGGTCGAACACGTCGAGTTCCCGCTCAAGGATCCCTTTCAGGAGATCCGGCAGGTCGGGACGGATCGATGAATACCGGAGCGTCACCGCATAACCGTGCAGGAGCCGGTTTTCGACTTCTTCGATCGTCATCGCTTCGTGATCGCCGTCTGCACCGAGCAGCTTGAGCCGGGCGAGCGTCCGGGCTGAAGCGCCCGGGAAATGGCCTTCCACTTTCATGCCGGATTCCTTTGCCTGCTGGATCCAGAGAAGCATCTGATCGTCGCCCGCGACCAGTCGCGGCCACGCGGTCAGTTCCCCGCCCATGAGGACATCCGGGCGGGCGATCCATTCGCCGACCGACTGGTTCGTGTACAATTCCTCTTCCCGGTCGAGCTGGGTCTGCGAATCAAACCTCGCCCACCAGTAGAAGGAAAACGGCAATTCCTTGAGCTGGTCGAGGATTGCAAACGCTTTCCAGTTTTCCATCGACAAAAACAGCACGCTGTTGTCTGCGATGAACGTCGTCGTTCCCCGTCTTGCCGCATAATCCGCAAACGTGAGGGGATTATAAAGCTGGAACGGGTGGACATGCGGCTCGATATAGCCCGGCACAATCACTTTTCCGGAGGCGTCCATGAATTCCGTGCCGTCTGTGTTTTTCGGAAGGTCGGGACCGGCGTAGATGATCCGTTCGCCCGATACCCAGATGTTGCCCTCGATCCACTTTTTCAGGATCCCGTGGAGGTACGTCGCGTTTTGAATGACGAGTTCCGGTGCCCGCTTGCCGTCGATGACCTCGGCCTGTCTGCGGAGCTCGTGGATTTTCCATGGTGAATGAGCCATCGTTCGTTCCCCCTGTCTCTCTGCTTGCTTTATCTTATCACAGTGTGAAAGCGAAAAAAAGACGCGCAGTCCCTCTGCGCGTACGGAAAGGTGAATGAATGATGAACGACCAAACGATCAACATCGGCACGAAAAGCGCGTACATGCGGTTCGGCTCGGGGATGGCGATGCTCGCCTGGGGCACCGTGCGCATGATCCGCAGACCCGATGAAACGGCCGGTCCGCTCCTCGTCCTGTTCGGCGCCTGCAAAGCGGCGGAAGGCATCGCCCGCTACTGCCCGATGAAAGAGATGATGAACGGCGGCGCCGAATCTCTCATGCGGCCCGAAGTGAGCGGCGGCGCGCTCCCGGAAGCGTCGGTTTCCGAAAGCTCGGACGGCGGATCCTCATCGGGCGACTCCGGCTCAATGATCCAGGCATTTCTGCACGGCGGCAACGACGGGGCAACCGGGCAGAGTTCCGGACAAAACAGCCCGTCTTCTTCCTCAGAAAAGAAAAAAGACCCGATGCAATCGATCTGAATCAAAGCTTCGCACCTGAACGGACGGCCTCTAGCCGTCCGTTTTCCGATGGGCTCCGGCACGCCGTCTGTCCAGGAACAGCCATCCGAAGAAAAGCACCTGCCACCCGGCCATCATGGCGAACGCCGGACCGGGCCTTGATTGCAAGTAAAGCAAGATCATCAATAGGGCTGCCGGAATCGCAGTATAGACGTACACCCGAACTTTCGGGTTCCGGAAACTGAGTTCAATCATGGCACCCACTCCCTTTCCATCATCTTAACATATCTTTTCATTGATCTGTTAGAATATTTCAGACAAATGAGGGCGGGAGGAGCAGTTCGTGATCAGCGGGGGTCGGCCCCCTCCCAGGATCTATCGAACAGCCATGAATGCTCTATGGATACTCCAGGTTTAGGATTTTTGGTGGAGCGTTGATGAAACGTTGTGGATCTCGTCAATTCCGCGGATAAAGATAACGCTCGGCCCGATAAAAGCAACGCTTCTCCGGATAAAGATAACGTTTTGCCTGATAAAGATAACGCTCACTCTGATAAAAGCAATGCTTCGCTCCTGGGGAGACATTGGGTGGCGTTACACCCGTAAAAAGAATAAAGAGACGGGAATGCGGCCTGCTCAAAGGCGCACTCCCGTCCCTCCTTTACATGTTTTCAGTCGATTGCCCGGCGGCCGATGTCGGAAAGCCAGAACACTCTCCGTCATTCAATCAATTTTGTTTAACTTGTTCACTCTTCACTGAACCCCGATAATCTTCTCTGCCTTCCCATCCCTCACATAAATCTGATCCTCTGCTCGTTCGGCGAGAGACGGGTCGTGTGTGATAAGCACGATCGTCGCGCCGTCATCTCTGTGGATTTCCTCCAGCAGGCTGATGATCCGGCTGCCGGTTTCCGTATCAAGGTTTCCGGTCGGTTCATCGGCCAGGATGATTTTCGGCTGCGTGATCAGCGCGCGGGCAATGGCGGTGCGCTGCTGTTCGCCGCCTGACATCCGGGACGGCAGGTGGCTGGCACGGTGGGCGAGCCCCACACGATCGAGCGCCTGTTTTGCCCGGACTTTCAAGTCTTTCGGAGGCTTGGTTGCCAAGAGCGGCATCATGACGTTTTCCAGCGCGGTTGCTGTCGGCAGAAGCTGAAACTGCTGAAAAACATAACCGACGTCTTCAAGCCGGAGCCGGGCCAGTTCCGTATCGTTCATTTGGTGCACAGGCTTTCCGGCGACCCTGATCTCCCCAGTATCCGCAGGCTCGAGCCCGCCGATCAGGTGAAGCAGCGTCGATTTGCCAGAACCCGACGGACCGGTGATGGCGGCATAGCGTCCCTTGCCGATTTCAAAGGAAACGTCATGCAGCACTTCGACCCGGCTGTTGCCGTCCGGATAGCTCTTCCTTACATTCTTCAGTTCAATCATTCAACTCTCTCCTTATGCGGCCGGTTTTCCTTTCGTGATGCCCCGTCCCCTCAGAGCGGCCAGGACGGGAACGGGCCAGACGGCAAGCACTAAGGCCGGGATGAGAAACGCGGCGAGATACGTCCAGGCCGGCAGGGACAGATCGGACAGGGCATTCACGGCCAGCCAGGCGGCCAAGGTGCCGGTCCCGGCGCCAAAAAGCCCGATGGCCGCGGATTCCGCGATCAGGTAATTCCGGATGCGCCGGACCGGCCAGCCGATGGCATGCAGAATATAAAATTCACTCCGGCGCTCGGAAATGTTCAGCCAGAGGAGGAGAAGGACCACGCCGGCCGTGAGGACCATGCCGGTCACGAGCAACGCCATCTGATATCCTTCCAGCGCCAGGTCGATCGTTTCCCCGAGGAAGCTCAGGAACAGGAAATCCGACAGGCTCTGCTTTGTTGCCAAAAATAAAATCGACATAAATGAAGTCAGCGCCATCACCAGCAGCAGGAGTCCGAAGCGCGCCGGACGGCGAAGCATCTGGCTCACCACATAAGACGGGATCGAACGGATCGGCACCCTTCCTCCCGCAGCCGTTCCGCCCGCTTCGCCTTCCAGTCCCGCGCGCGGCGTGCCGCCGAGCGACCGCCGTGCGCCCGCCGCGTAGCCGAGCCCCACCAGCGCGAACAAAATCAGCGGGATCGGCCAAAGCTGTTGCCATGGAACCTCGCGCGTTGCCGCGTTTACCGCAACCGGAACCGCTGTGCCGAGAAGGGTGAGCAGAACGGCTTCCAATACAAGGGACCAAACAATCCGCTTCCTCGGCCAACCGATCGACCGCAGCATCGCAAACTCGGACACCCGGCGGAGAAGACTGTGCCGGATAACCGTGAAACAAAACACAGTGCCGATTATCAGGAGGTACCCAAATAAGAAAAGATTCGACTCTTCCACTTGTTCCTCAATCGACCAGCTGACGCCTGACTTTCTCCATGCTTCTTCGATCAGACCTGGCTGGGAAGCATCGTCCGCATCCAGATCAACATGGACCTTTCCAAGTGCAGAACCCAGCATGATTTCTGCACGGTGTCCCGTCGCTTCCATAATGCGTTCCGCCGTCTCCGTAATCTTCCGCTGGCTCTCCGCCGATCGTCCGTCCACTCCGGATACTAAGACGCGGATCGAAGAGATCGGAGGACGATCCCCGTAGAAGAATTCCGCTGCATCCAGCGTAGTGATGGCATCCGGCGCACCTGTGTAGTAAGTGTTCTTATATGGCACCGGAACAAGCGGTGTCGGATCAATCGGCTCGCCCGCGCCATTTTCGATGATCATCGCCTGGTGGGGGGTATAGAGATCGAGAAGGTCTCCGGGTTGCCAACTGTCCTGGTAGGTTGGAATAAGCCGGTCAGTATCATAAAGATCAATGATTCTTAAACCATAAGGTTGGGTTTCTTTTATTTCTTCCATCGCTCGGTATCGGAGAAGGCCTGCGCTTTTACCAGAATGGAGAATATTTGTTTCACCAATGACTTTTTTAGTATGGACAGTTGGTATGGTGCCCCCTATCGTGTCGGCTTCCGTATATTGAATGGGAGAATATCGGTACAATTCCATTTCCCCCACACTCGGGCTTTTCTCTTCAAATGAAAAGTTGCTGTCCCCTTGCAAAACTAGTTGAATATCTTGATTGCGCCACTCCTCCGAAAACGGCTCGATTGAAAGATCCACCAGTATTTCATGGGGGAGATTCGCAAGGTATCGGCGTGGCCCGCCAAGAAATGCTTCCTCATCTACGTCACTCGGCAAATTGATTTTATATACTTGCAAAGACTCCGACACTTGATATTTCTGGTCCTTCAACACGATAAGAGGAATAATCGGATCACCAAGCTGATATTCTAAACGCACATTTTGAAGATCCGTTCCATTCTCCAAACTATTTGATAATGAATACAAACCCTCCTCGGAAGCCGGATCGACTCCTATCAACATATATTCATTTGGATGACGAAATGTGGTGCCGGGAGGCATGAAATTTTTAAGTCCGCCCTCCTCTGCAAAGGCATCAGATAAAATGTCCTCTTCTTTTTCTCCATATTGATTGTACTGGGTGAAATAGCGGTTATTAGAAGTAATTCTTTCTGATAACCCATCATAAACTCTGGTTTCATGATCGACTCGAAAGAAATCCCCAAATTGTGCAGATTCATAATATCCATCAATTGTATCCATCGGCACATAACCAATCAATGAAACCGGAGCCGCGAGCTCCACTCCCGGAAGTTCACGGACTTTTTGAAGATCATCTAGTGAAATTCCGCCGTAACCTCCCAATGTTGATTGTGGAGCGACCCATCCCTCACCCAGTCCTTCAATTTTTGGTGACTGCTCGGGTAATACAAGAATGTCATATTGATAGCGCCAATTGTCCTGAAGGTCTTCTCTTGTCTTTAGTATGATCCGGTCTGTCATCGAGCGGCTTGCCATAAATCCCGAACTGATCAATCCGAGCACAAGAACTACAAGCAGAAAAAGCGGCCAACGTTCCCGCAAAATTGTTTTTAAATAGGTCAGCAACCCCTATCCCCCCCTTAAGGATAGGCCGGCATCCTTTTACTCTTGAGGAGTTGAACCTATTATTCGGCAGCCACTGCGGTAAAAGTCTGTTCGTGTACGCGTTTCTTGTTGCCCATTAACATGACGATGTTGCTGCTTTACCAAATACGTGTTATTGTCAATACATTTTGTATAGGAGTAATGGGTTACCCAATTGGAACCCCCATGATCCGCGCTAACACTTACTGGAAAAAACAAGCGCCAAAGCCAATGCTACACAGGATAGCGTTCTTTTCTTCTTCATACCTTCCCCTCCACTTTTAATGACTTTTTGAATGCCGGCCTTAACTAATTGTCTCTTAAATAAGGACTAATGTAAATACTAAAATTTTGATGTTTTCAATATTTTCTAATAATATTGTGCGAAAAGTCTTTTGATACGCGGGACTGCTTTCATCGTAATAAGCGAAAACCGCCCCGTAATGGGACGGTCTTGTCATGATTTCATTCCGCGGTTCCCGATGTCGGACCGGTAGAAGAATCCCGGCCATTCCATCGAGTCGAGGGCGGCGTATGCTTTTTGGCTTGCTTCCTGCAGAGAATCCGCAGTGGCAGAGACGAGGATCACGCGGCCGCCGTTGCCGGCGAAGCGTTCGCCTTCGGCTTTCGTGCCGGCGTGGAACACATCGAGACCCGCTTCTTCAAGGCGGCTCAGTTCCGGAAGAAGGGCGCCTTTCTGCACGTTGCCCGGATAGCCGTCAGCAGCGATGACGACGCCGAGACAGGCGCCTTCTTCCCACTCCGGTTCTTCCGGGCTGCCGTCGAGCAGGCCGGTGAGGAATTCGGCGAGGTCCGACCGGAGCTGCGGCAGGACGACCTGGGTTTCCGGATCGCCGAAGCGCGCGTTGAATTCGATCGTCTTCGGCCCGTTCTCGGTAAGGATCAGGCCGACGTACAGGATGCCGGTGAACGGCGAGCCCTCCGCTTCCATCGCCCGGACGGTGCGTTCGACGATCTGGTCGTATGCGGCGCTCACCGCTTTTTCCGGAATGTGCGGCACCGGCGAATAGGCGCCCATGCCGCCCGTATTCGGTCCTTCATCCCCGTCGAATGCCCGCTTGTGGTCCTGCGACAGCGGCATCGGGAAGATCCGGCCGCCGTGGACGAATGACATAAAGCTGAACTCTTCCCCGTCGAGGAACTCCTCGATGACGATGCGGGACGACGAGTCGCCGAACTTGCGGTTCCCGATCATGTCGTCGACGGCTTCGAGGGCTTCATTGAGCGTCATGGCGACGACGACGCCCTTGCCGGCGGCGAGTCCGTCCGCCTTGATGACGATCGGCGCGCCCTGTTCGCGGATGTATGCCTTGGCTTCGCCCGCATCGGTGAACGTTTCGTACTTGGCCGTCGGGATGTCGTATTTCTTCATGAGTTCTTTTGCAAAAGCCTTCGATCCTTCGAGCTGCGCGGCCGCCTTGTCCGGCCCGAACACGCGGAGGCCCCGTTCTTTGAAGTGATCGACGATGCCGCCGGCGAGCGGCTGCTCGGGGCCGACGAATGTCAGGCCGATTTGATGGTCTTTGGCGAAGTCCGAGAGCTTGTCGAATTCCATGACGCCGATCGGCACGAGTTCGGCATCGTTTTTCATGCCGTCGTTTCCGGGCGCCACGTATACGCTGCCTACCGACGGAGATTTGGCGAACTGCCGCACGAGCGCATGCTCCCGGCCGCCGCTTCCGATTACGAGTACATCCATTTTGTCGCTCCTTGCGAAAACAACCTGCTTGTCGGCAGGTTGTCTTCAGTGATGGTGGGACCGCTAAGCGGTTTGCTTAACATTCACGGCCGTTTGCTTAACATTCAACAGCATTTGCTTAACATTCAGCGCCCGTTGCTTAACATTCAACGGCGTTTGCTTAACATTCAGCGCCCGTTGCTTAACATTCGGCAAATCCCGATCAATGCTTGAAGTGGCGGATGCCGGTGAAGACCATCGCGATGCCGTATTCGTCGGCTTTCTTGATCGAGTCTTCGTCTTTTTTCGAGCCGCCGGGCTGGATGATCGCCGTGATGCCGGCTTTGGCGGCGGCTTCGACGGTGTCGTCCATCGGGAAGAACGCATCCGATGCGAGGGCGGCGCCGTTTGCACGGTCGCCGGCCTGCTCGAGGGCGATTTTCGCCGCGCCGACACGGTTCATCTGGCCGGCACCGACGCCGAGCGTGCGGTGTGCGTCCGAAACGACGATTGCGTTCGACTTCACGTGCTTGACGACTTTCCAGCCGAGCTTGAGCGCTTCCCATTCTTCTGCTGTCGGCTCGCGCTTCGTGGCGACGCGGACTTCCGCATCATCAAGCGAAGCCGTGTCCGGGTTCTGCATGAGCAGTCCGCCTTCGACGGTGACGGATGTCCACTCGTCGCGCTTGCCTTCCGTACCGCCGAGCTTCAGCAGGCGGATGTTCTTTTTCTTCGTGAGGATCTCAAACGCCTCGTCGGTGTAACCCGGCGCAATGATGATTTCCAGGAAGATGCCGGCCAGCTGCCCGGCTGTTTCCGCGTCCACTTCCCGGTTGAGGGCGACGATGCCGCCGAAGATCGAGACCGGATCTGCTTCGTATGCGGCCTTGAACGCATCGGAAAGCGTGTCCGCCGTTCCGACGCCGCATGGATTCATGTGCTTCACCGCGACGGCCGCCGGTTCGCTGAATTCGCGGACGATGCCGATGGCGGCGTTCGCGTCCTGGATGTTATTGTAGGAAAGTTCTTTCCCGTGGAGCTGCTCCGCGCGGGCGATCGAGAACTCGCCGCCGAGCGGCTTGCTGTAGAACGCGGCTTGCTGGTGCGGGTTCTCCCCGTAGCGGAGCGGCTGCTTCAGCTCAAATGTCTGCGTGACGCTTTCCGGGAATGCCTCGCCGGTCAGGTCGGTCAGATAACCGGAGATGAGCGCATCGTAGGCGGCCGTATGGCGGAACACTTTCGCGGCGAGGCGGCGGCGCGTTTCGGGCGTTGTCTCGCCGTCCGTTTTTAATTCCTCGAGTACGGCCGGGTAGTCCCTAGAGTCGACGAGCACCGTGATGTACCGGTGGTTTTTCGCGGAAGCGCGCAGCATCGTCGGCCCGCCGATATCGATGTTTTCGATGGCGTCCTCGACTGTGACGTCCGGCTTCGAGATTGTCGCCTTGAACGGATACAGGTTCACGCAGACGATGTGGATCGGAAGGATGCCGTGCTCCTCCAGCTCGGCCTGATGGTCCGGGTCGTCTTGCTTGGCGAGCAGGCCGCCGTGGACGAACGGATGGAGCGTCTTCACGCGGCCGCCGAGGATTTCCGGGAAGCCGGTCACTTCACCGACCGCCGTGACGGCGACGCCGTTTTCCTTCAGATGGTTCATCGTCCCGCCGGTCGACAGGATTTCATAGCCGAGCGACTCCAGTTCCTTCGCGAACTCCAGAATGCCGGTCTTGTCCGATACGCTGAGCAGTGCTCTCTTTTTCACGGGTAGGGCCTCCTTATGTATGAGGAAAATAAATGCAGGGAGCCGGCGGATTGGGCGGCGCCCCGGAACAGTCAAACCCTCGACTGTTCCTCCGCCAGCAGTTTCTGCAAAGCTTCTTTATATAGCTCGTGTTCGATGGCATGGATGGCGGCTTCGGTCTTTTCGCGGTCGCCCGGAACGACCGGGACTTCCCGCTGCAGGATGACCGGGCCGGTGTCCATGCCTTCGTCGACGAAGTGGACCGTAACGCCGGTCGTCTCCACTCCTGCCGCCAACGCCTGTCCGACCGCGTCCTTGCCCGGGAATGCCGGAAGGAGCGACGGGTGAATGTTGACGATCCGGTTCGGGAACGCCCCGAGCAGTGTCGGTCCGATGAGGCGCATGTAGCCGGCCAGCACAATCCAGTCGATCTCCTCGTCGCGGAGCCGCGCGAGGACCGTCCGTTCGAACGCGGCCTTGTCCGGGAACGCTTTCGGATTGACGGCCGCGGCCGGGATGCCGAGCCGCTCTGCGCGTGTGATCACGGGTGCGAGCGGCTTGTCCGTGATGAGGACCGGGATATCGGCACCGAGTTCCCCCGATTGGATCGCTTCCGCAATCGCCTCGAAGTTCGAGCCGCTGCCGGAGGCGAACACCGCAATGCGGGGTTTTCGCCTCATGCCTCACCGCCCCTTTCCGGATCGAGCGTCCCGTCATGATCTCCGTTGAAGCCCACGCCGGCACCGCGGACGACGCGGCCGATGACCGACGCATCTTCCCCGTGCTCCGCCGCCAGCCGGACGGCTTCCTTCGCATCTGTTTCCGGTAGCGCAAGAATGAATCCGATGCCCATGTTGAAGACGCTGTACAGGTCGCGGTCGGCGAGACGGCCTTTCTCCTTCAGCATGCGGAACACGGGCGGAACCGTCCATGAGCCGAGATCAATCTCGGCAGCGAGTCCTTCCGGCAGCATGCGCGGCACGTTTTCATAGAAGCCGCCGCCCGTCACATGCGCCATGCCATGGACGTCGAGCTTGCGGTTCATTTCCAATACCGGCTTGGCGTAGATCTTGGTCGGGACGAGCAGCGCTTCCGCCGCCGTTCCGAGTTCCTCGTAGCCTGCGATGCGTTCGTCCGGACGGTAGCCTTCCTGTTCGAAGACGATCTTGCGGACGAGCGAGTAGCCGTTGGAATGAATGCCGCTTGAGGCGATGCCGACGAGCACGTCGCCTTCGCGGATCGCCTGCCCTGTTATGATGTTTTTCTTCTCGGCGGCGCCGACCGCGAATCCGGCGAGGTCGTATTCGTCTTCATCGTACAACCCCGGCATCTCGGCCGTCTCGCCGCCGATCAGTGCGGCGCCTGCCTGGACGCAGCCATCGGCGACGCCTTTGACGATCGCCTCGACACGTGCGGGAACGGCTTTGCCGAGCGCCACATAATCAAGAAAATACAGCGGCTCCGCGCCCTGCGCGACGATGTCGTTCACGCACATCGCGACGCAGTCGATGCCGATCGTGTCATGCTTGTCCGCCATGAAGGCGACTTTCAGCTTCGTGCCGACGCCGTCCGTCCCCGAGACGAGGACCGGTTCCTGCAGGCCGAGCGCGGACAGGTCGAACATCCCGCCGAAGCCGCCGAACGCACCCATGACGCCTTTTCGTTCCGTGCGCGCGACATGGGATTTCATGCGCTCGACCGATTCGTATCCGGCTTCGATGTTCACGCCGGCCTGTTCGTATGCTTTTGACATGTGTACGGTCCCCCTTAGACGAGTTCCTTCTCATGCGGCAGTTTCGTGTCCGCGTAAATGTCGGTCGGATATTTCCCGGTGAAGCAGCCGAGGCAGTGGCCGCAGTCCGGGTCGGTGTCCGGGCGGCCGACTGCTTCGACGAGCCCTTCAGTCGACAGGAACGACAGCGAGTCGGCGCCGATCAGTTCCCGGATTTCATCGACGGAACGGCCGGTCGCGATCAGTTCGGAGTCGGTGCTGATGTCGACGCCGTAGAAGCACGGGGCGATGAGCGGCGGTGCACTGATCGCGACATGGACTTCTTTCGCGCCGGCGTCACGGAGCATCTTCACGATCCTCTTCGACGTCGTGCCGCGGACGATCGAGTCGTCGATCATGACGACGCGCTTGCCCTCGACGACCTGGCGGACCGGCGACAGCTTCATCTTGACGCCGCGCTCGCGCAGTTCCTGCGACGGCTGGATGAACGTCCGGCCGACGTAGCGGTTTTTGATCAGGCCCATTTCATACGGGATGCCGCTTTCTTCGGCGTAGCCGATGGCGGCCGAGATGCTGGAGTCCGGCACGCCGGTCACGACGTCCGCATCGATCGTCACTTCCTGGGCGAGCCGCTTGCCGAGACGCTTGCGGGCCATATGGATGTTAATGCCGTCGATGTCGGAATCCGGGCGGGAAAAGTAGATATATTCCATCGAGCAGATGCCGCGGCGCGCTTTCGGTGCAAACCGCTCGCTCTTCAGTCCTTCATCATTGATGATCAGCAGTTCGCCCGGCTCGACCGACCGGACCGTTTCCGCGCCGATCAGGTCAAATGCCGAGGTTTCGGAAGCGACGACCCACGCGTCCCCGAGCCGGCCAAGCGAAAGCGGCCGGATGCCGCTCGGGTCCTGGGCGACGATGAGCGCGTCCTCCGTCACCATGACGAATGCGAATGCCCCCTGCAGGAGGGAAAGCGCCTTTTTAATGCGCTCCGTCTGCGGGTAGCTGCCGCTTTTCTTGATGAGATGGGCGAGGACTTCCGTGTCGGACGTCGTCTGGAAGATGCTGCCCTGTTTTTCAAGATGGCGTTTCAATTCGGTTGCATTGATGACGTTGCCGTTCATCGCGAGGGCGAGGCTGCCCGTCGTCGAGCGGAAGACGAGCGGCTGGATGTTCTCGAACGCCCGGCCGCCTTCCGTCGTGTAGCGGACGTGGCCGATCGCGCCGCGTCCCGGCAGCTTACCGAGCCGGTCACCGGGGAACACGTCATTGACGAGCCCTTCCCCTTTTTCGATGAGGAGATGGCCATCGTTCACCGTGCAGATGCCGGCTCCTTCCTGCCCCCGGTGCTGCAGGGCATGGAGGCCGTAGTAGGCGAGCTGGGCGGCATTGTCATGTCCCCATATTCCAAATACGCCGCATTCTTCGTTCAGTCCGCTGAGTTCAGCAAGCATGGGATGGCCCCTTTCCAGGCGGTTTCGAGTCGGTTGATGTCTTCTTCGATGAGAGTGCCTGCGTCCGCGCTTCTGATGACAAGGCGGGCGTCATCCGTGATGGTGCCGATGTTGTGTGCGTCTTTCACTTTCGCCTCAAACTGCTCCGCGTCTTCCGGCTTCACCGTGACAAGGAAGCGGGACTGCGTTTCGCTGAACAGAGCCGTGACCGGGGAGCCGGTGATTGCCACGTCTGCCCCAAGACCGTCCGTTCCGAACAGCTTTTCTGCAAGCGCAACGGCGAATCCGCCTTCTGCCAGGTCGTGCGCCGAACGGACGAGTCCGCCTTGGATCGCCGACAGGAGGGCTTCCTGGCGAGCCGACTCGACTTCAAGGTCGATTGCCGGAGACTTGCCGGAAATCTTGCCGTCGATCATTTTCTGCAATTCGCTGCCGCCGAATTCAGTGTGCGTTTCACCGATGAGATAAACGAGATCGCCGGCTTCCTTCGCATGCTGGGTCGTGACATGTTCGATGTTTTCGACGAGGCCGACCATGCCGATCGTCGGCGTCGGGTACACCGCTTCACCGCTCCGTTCGTTGTAAAGGGACACGTTGCCGCCGATGACCGGCGCGTCGAGTGCGCGGCAGGCGTCGCTGATGCCGTCTGCGGACTTCTCGATCTGCCAGAAGATGTCCGTGCGTTCCGGCGAGCCGAAGTTCAGGCAGTCGGTGATTGCAAGCGGCTTGCCGCCCGAGCAGACGATGTTGCGGGCCGCTTCTGCAACGGCGATCTTGCCGCCGGTTTCCGGATCCAGGTAGATGTAGCGGGAGTTGCAGTCCGCCGTCATGGCGAGCGCTTTTTGAGTGCCGCGCACGCGGACGACCGCCGCGTCGGAGCCCGGCTTGACGACCGTGCTCGTGCGCACCTGGTGGTCGTACTGGTCATACACCCATTCCTTTGAAGCGATCGTCGGCTGCTTCAGCAGGGACACGAGTGTGTCCCCGAGGCAGGCCACTTCCGGCTCCGCCGCGTCCATCGCCTGGAAGTCGCGGAAGTACTGAGGCTCAGCGGACGGCTTGTGGTAAACCGGCGCTTCTTCCGCCAGGGCATCCGCCGGCACTTCGGCGACGACTTCCCCGTTGTGGAACAGTCGGAGCATCTTGTCGTCGGTGACCCGGCCGATCGCGACCGCGTCAAGCCCGTATTTATGGAACAGTTCGTTGATCTCTTCTTCGCGGCCTTTCTTCACGACGATGAGCATCCGCTCCTGAGACTCGGACAGCATCATTTCATACGCCGTCATCCCTGTCTCGCGCTGAGGGACGAAGTCGAGGTTCATCTCGACGCCGTATCCCGCCTTCGACGCCATTTCGGCGGAAGATGAAGTGAGGCCGGCCGCACCCATGTCCTGGATGCCGACGAGCGCATCGGATTTCACGAGCTCGATGCAGGCGTCCATGAGGAGCTTCTCCATGAACGGGTCGCCGACCTGGACCGCCGGGCGCTTCTCGTCCGAGTCCTCGGTCAGCTCTTCGGAAGCGAACGTGGCACCGTGGATGCCGTCGCGGCCGGTTTTCGCGCCGACATACATGACTGTGTTGCCGACGCCCGACGCGATGCCGCGCTGGATGTCTTCATGATTGATGAGGCCGACCGCCATCGCGTTGACGAGCGGGTTGCCCGCATAGCACGGGTCGAACTGGACTTCACCGCCGACCGTCGGGATGCCGATGCAGTTGCCGTAGCCGGCGATGCCCGCGACGACTTCCTCGAACAGGTAGCGCGTGCGCGGATGGTCGAGTTCGCCGAAGCGGAGCGAGTTCAGGAGCGCGATCGGCTGAGCGCCCATCGAGAACACGTCGCGCAGGATGCCGCCGACGCCGGTCGCCGCACCTTGATACGGTTCGATCGCGGACGGGTGGTTGTGGGATTCCATCTTGAAGACGACGGCCTGGTTGTCGCCGATGTCGACGATCCCGGCGCCCTCGCCCGGCCCCTGGAGAACCTGCGGGCCTTCCGTCGGGAACTTCCGGAGAACCGGCTTCGAGTTTTTGTAGGAGCAGTGCTCGGACCACATGACAGAGAACAGGCCGATTTCGGTGTAGTTCGGCAGGCGGCCGAGGATGTTCTCGACCATCCCGAATTCCTCGTCGGTCATGCCCATCTGTTGGTAGAGCTTCTCGTCACGGATCTGTTCGGCGGTCGGTTCAAGCATAGTTGGCATGGGATTCCCTCCACTCTTTCACGATCGATTGGAACAATTTGAGCCCGTCATCGGAGCCGAGCAGCTTCTCGACCGCGCGTTCCGGGTGCGGCATCATGCCGAGCACGTTGCCTTTTTCATTGAGGATGCCGGCGATGTCGCCGATGGAACCGTTTGGATTGTCGCCCGAATAAGTGAAGACGATGCGCCCGTTTTCTTTGAGTTCACTGTACGTCTCTTCGTCGCAGTAGTAGTTCCCTTCGCCGTGCGCGATCGGGATATTGAGCTCTTCCCCTTCGGCATAGCCGTTCGTGAACATCGTGTTTGTATTTTCCACTTTGAGGGTCACATTGCGGCACATGAACTTCAGGTCCCGGTTGCGCAGGAGCGCACCGGGCAGGAGGCCGGCTTCGGTGAGCACCTGGAAGCCGTTGCAGACGCCGAGGACCGGCTTTCCGGCTTCGGCTGCCTTGACGACTTCCTTCATGATGTTCGAGAAGCGCGCGATCGCCCCGCATCGGAGGTAGTCGCCGAATGAGAAGCCGCCGGGTACGAGGACGCCGTCAAAGCCCGACAGGTCCGCTTCGTCATGCCAGACGTATTCCGCTTCTTCGCCGAGCACGTCTTTTACGGCGTGGTACATATCGAGGTCGCAGTTGGAGCCCGGAAACTGGATGACGGCGAATTTCATGCCCGCTCTTCCTCCTTGATCTCATAACGGTAGTCTTCAATGACGGTGTTCGCGAGGAGCTTTTCGCACATTTCGCGGACGGCGGTGTCGAGGTCACGTTCCGATTCGTCAATCGTCAGTTCCAGAAACTTGCCGATGCGGACATCCGCCACTTCGGCGTAGCCCATCGAGTGGAGCGCATCTTTCACGGCGACCCCCTGCGGGTCAAGAACACTTTCACGCAGCGTTACGAACACATTCACTTTAGTCATTTTCGGTTGGCCTCCCAATCGGTTCTTGTGCTTTTCGGGTGAATCAAATCGGTTTGTGGGCATTGCGGGTGATCATATGGCGCCAGACTTCGTTTTCCGTGATCGGTATGTGAGCGGGTATGGTTGATTTCCGCTGCAGGCGGACGCTTTCCGCAGGCATGGCTTGAGCCTCCTCACTCGCTGGCGCTCCCTGCGGGGTCTCAAGACTCATGCTTATCCCGCAGGAGTCGCCGCCTTCCGCTCCAATCAACAAATCACATTGTGTGTAGTTGATTGCAGTGCAGGGCACGAGACACCTGCGGGAAAAGCGTTAGGCGAAGACCCCGCAGGCGTGAAACGCCGAGGAGGCTGAGGCAACGCCCGCGGTAAGCGAGTGCCCGGAACGGAAATCAACTACCTGCTTTCTAATCAGTCATTCAACCCACAGCGGTCGAAGATGTCGTCGATGCGCTGGAGGTGGTGGCGGTAGTCGAAGCAGTCGTCGAGTTCGGCGGGGGTGAGTTTCTCCGAGATGATTGGGTCGGCTTCGACAAGTCCGCGGAACGGGATTTGTTTTTCCCATGCCTGCATGGCGAGCGGCTGGACCGTGTCGTAGGCGGCTTCCCTGGCCATGCCGTTGTCGATCAGGGCGAGCAGGACGCGCTGGGAATAGATGAGCCCGAGCGTCTTGTCCATGTTGCGCTTCATGTTTTCCGGGAACACGGTCAGGTTTTTCACGATGTTGCCGAAACGGTTCAGCATGTAGTTGATGATGATCGTCGCATCCGGGATGATCACGCGTTCCGCGCTCGAGTGCGAGATGTCGCGTTCATGCCAGAGCGGCACGTTTTCGAAAGCGGTGACCATGTAGCCGCGCATGAGGCGCGACATGCCGGTCATGTTTTCCGATCCGATCGGGTTGCGCTTGTGCGGCATCGCCGATGAGCCCTTCTGCCCTTTTGCGAAAAACTCTTCGACTTCGCGGGTTTCCGACTTCTGGAGACCGCGGATCTCAATCGCGAACTTCTCGATCGACGTGGCGATCAGGGCAAGCGTCGAAATGTACTGAGCGTGGCGGTCGCGCTGCAGGGTCTGGGTGGACACCGGTGCGGCGGCGAGGCCGAGCTTGCTGCACACATACTCCTCGACGAACGGCGGGATGTTGGCGAATGTGCCGACCGCACCGGACATCTTGCCGGTCTCGATCACCTTCGCTGCCGCTTCGAAGCGCTCGAGGTTGCGCTTCATTTCCTCGTGCCAGAGGGCCATCTTCACACCGAACGTCGTCGGCTCCGCGTGCACGCCGTGCGTGCGGCCCATCATCACGGTGAATTTATGTTCTTTTGCCTTGTCGGCAAGGATCTGGATAAAGTTCTTGATGTCTTTGCGGATGATGATGTTCGCCTGCTTGATGAGGTAGGACAAAGCCGTGTCGACCACGTCGGTCGATGTCAGTCCGTAGTGGACCCATTTGCGTTCTTCACCGAGTGTTTCAGAAACAGCGCGCGTGAAGGCGACGACATCGTGGCGGGTTTCCGCTTCGATCTCCTGGATGCGCTCCACGGAGAAGGTGGCGTTGTCCCAGAGCTTTTTCACGTCTTCTTTCGGGATGTCCCCGAGTTCCGCCCATGCTTCACAGGCGAGCAGCTCGACGTCGAGCCAGGCGTTGTATTTATTTTCTTCCGTCCAGACATTGCCCATTTCCGGGCGTGTATATCGTTCGATCATTTAACTTGTCATCCTTCCCAAATACCGGATTCGTCGATCCGGCGCAGCGTCTCTTCATTGTTTGCGGACAGGATCGTCACATGTCCCATTTTGCGGTTGTGTTTCGCATCGGCCTTTCCGTACAGATGGACCGACCAGTCCGGGTGATCCGGAACCGCCTTGAGCAGCGGATCCACATGCTGGCCGAGCACGTTCACCATGACCGCCGGCCGGAGCAGTTCCGGCTTGCGCAGCGGCCACCCGCAGATGGCGCGGATATGCTGGCCGAACTGCGAAATCGTGCACGCCTCGATCGAGTAGTGGCCCGAGTTGTGCGGACGCGGCGCGAGTTCGTTGATGAGCACGCGGCCGTCTGCAAGGACGAACATCTCGACCGCGAGTGTTCCGATGAGCTGCAGGTGGTCGGCGATCTGCCGGGCGGCTTCGAGCGCGGCCTGTTCTGTGCTGTCTCCGATCCGCGCCGGCACGATCGTTTCATGGAGAATGTGGTTTTTGTGGATGTTCTCCTGGACAGGCAGGCATTCGGAGGAGCCGTCCGTGCCGCGCTGGATGATGACCGAGATTTCCTTTTCAAACGGAACGAACGCTTCGGCCACGCAGGCGGAATGTTCGAAGAGCCCCTCGGCTTCAGCAAGTGCCGACTCTTCCTTCACGATCACCTGGCCCTTGCCGTCGTACCCGCCGCGGGCCGTCTTCACGACGCACGGGAATCCGATCTCCCCGATGCGGGATTGCAGCTCATCGAAACGGGTTGCTTCTATATAAGGAGCGACCGGTGCACCGGCTTCCCGGATGGCGGCTTTCTCCGCGATCCGGTCTTGGGTGATGCGGATCAGTTCCGCACCCTGCGGCACGTAAGCGCGCTTCGTGAGTTCTTTGAGCCCCTCGTAGTCGATATTTTCGAATTCGTACGTAATGACGTCGCTCACTTCTGCAAGCTGCTCAAGGGCTGACTCATCGTCATAGGCGGCGACAATCTTCGTGTCCGCCACCTGGCCGCACGGCGAGTCTTCCGCCGGGTCGAGCACTGCGATGCGAAAACCCGCCTCTTTCGCGGAAAGGGCCATCATCCGGCCGAGCTGGCCGCCGCCGATGATGCCGATCGTCTGTCCGGGTTGAATCATCGTCATGAGAGATCACCTGTGCTTTCGATGGATTGCTGTGCGAGCCGGCTGCGCCTTTCTTCGATGCGTGCGCGCAAGCGTTCATCATGCACGGCGAGCATCTGAGCGGCGAACAGGCCGGCATTCGTTGCACCGGAGTCGCCGATCGCCATCGTTGCGACCGGCACGCCGCCCGGCATCTGGACGATCGACAAGAGAGAATCCAGCCCATTCAGCGCTCGCGATTTCACCGGCACGCCGATGACCGGCACGAGTGTTTTGGCGGCGACCATGCCCGGCAGGTGGGCGGCGCCCCCCGCTCCGGCGATGATCACTTCGATGCCCCGCTCCTGTGCCTCTTCGGCGTAGCGGAACATTTCATCCGGCGTCCGGTGGGCCGACACGACCTTTTTTTCAAAGCCGATTTCCAGCTCCCCGAGGATGTCGCACGCTTTCTTCATCGTTTCCCAGTCGCTTTTGCTTCCCATGATGACGCCCACTTTCACGTCCATTCCGATCCGCTCCTTCCGGCTCTTCCCTCAAAAATAAACAGGTCCCCGAATAGACTGCTTCCATTAAAGGAAAGCAATCGATCCGGGGACCCGAACATGTTCGAACAAGATGTTTGTGCACATAGATGCCCACACCTTTCGTTCCGATTCCTTGATCCGCTTTCCCTCATAGTCCTGGCATTTCCGGTGCCGGGGTAGAGACGCCGAGGCCGATTCCTCAGCATATATGGGGACATTTCTTAACCTTTTCCATTTTAACAGCGGCTGTGCGGGAAGTCAACGGAATAAACGAACGTTGAATTTTATTAAAGGTTAAATGTTCGTCTTTCGGTCGTCGCAGGAAGCCGATTGAGCGCTAAGAGACCGATTTCGCTGTTTAAGAGTCCGATTCCGGCTGCTAAGAGTCCGATTCTCCCCGCTAAGAGATCGATTCTCCCACGGAGTTTGTGCGCGAGGGGTTTTTGCCGGCAGAAAGCAAAGCGTACTCCATCAGTCGAAGAAATCCGCTCGCTTACCGCGGGCGTCGCCTTAGCCTCCTCGAGCTGCACTCTGCGGGGTCTTCGACGGACGCTGTTCCCGCAGGTGTCTCGCGGATTTCTTCTCCTTCTGACTGGAATGAAACAGTGAGTAGACCGACTCTCTCCCTAATAGACCAATTCCGCTCCGGTACACCCGCCAGAGATTCAAAAAGCCGGAGGAGCCGCAGCCCTTCCGGTTTTCATTCTTCTCTTAATACACCCTTGAAGCGGATGCGCTGGCGGACGGGGACGGGTTCGCCGTTGCGCTCCTCGAAGATCGGCTCCTCTTTCCTGCCGGCGGCCATATAGCCTTCCTGCTCCATGCGTGCGAGGCAGTCTCCGATCGTCTCGCCTTCTTCCACTTCGAACCAGACTGTTTTTTTCTTGGTCATCGGAACAATTTTCCTTTCCGGACTTGTTTCACCCAGAAGCCGCCGTGGATGTTGCGCGCCTCATAGGTGATGATGAACGCCTTTGGATCAAGCTCTTTGATGAGTGTGTACAGCTTCAGCTCGGATTTCTTTGGCGTCAGGATCTGCATCGCGTGCCGGGATCCGTCGCGGCCGTTCGCCTCCCAGTCGGTGATGCCGAAGCCATTTTCGCGGATGACCCGAACCATCTTCCGTTCGATGTCCTCGGTGATCACATTCACCATGATATAGCCGAGTGCGAGCTTTTCTTCGATCATCGATCCGATGATGACGCCGGTTCCATAGCCGACGGCGTAGGCGACAAGGTTCTGAATTTCATTGAGATTATCGAGCACCAGCCCAAGGCCGACCACGTAAATCACAATTTCAACCATGCTGAGACCGGCTGCGATCCAGCGGTAGCCCTTCATCGTCAAAATCAGCCGGACCGTGTAAAACGTGACATACACGAGGTTGATGGCAAAGATAATGAGCACCATTGTCATCGGCAAAACCTCCCTCCAGATTGCGGCGGCGGACCGCGCTTCTTCCATGGTATCGGACTTCCGCCGGTAAAAACAAGGGAACAAAACAAATCCGCTCCCGCCGGCTTACAGGCAGGAGCGGCTGTATTCATCATTTACCCTGAACGAATACGAAATACGCAATGAAGATCAAGAACAGGCCATACATGATCGGATGGACTTCCCGGCGGCGTCCGGCGAGGATCATCGTAATCGGATAGAAGATAAAGCCGATTGCAATCCCTGTCGCGATTGAGTAACCGAGCGGCATCATGATGACCGTCAGGAATGCCGGCACGGCAATCTCGAAGCGATTCCACTCAATGAGGCCGAGCGCAGACACCATGAGCACACCGACGATGATGAGCGCCGGGGCCGTGACTGCCGATGTAATGACCGACAAAAGCGGATAAAACAACAGCGAGACGAGGAACATCACACCGGTGACGACGGCTGCGAATCCGGTGCGGGCGCCCGCCGCCACCCCCGCGGTCGATTCAACGTAGGAAGTGGTCGTCGAAGTGCCGAAAATCGCACCGGTCACGGTGGCGAGGGAGTCGGCTAGAAGCGCCTTGCCTGCACGCGGCAGTTTGTCTCCCTTCATGATGCCGGCTTTCTGGGCGACGGCAATCAAGGTTCCCGCCGTATCGAAAAAGTCGACGAACAGGAAAGTGAGGACGATGACGAGAAACTGGATCGTCATGAGCGAGCCCGGATCGTTCATGAGCGGATGGAACGCCGCGCCGAATGTCGGGCTCACGTCCGGAATGGATCCGATCACACCGTCAGGAAGCGGAACGACCTTGAAAATCATGCCGACAACCGCTGTGGTCAGCATTCCGAAGAAGATGGCCCCCTTCACATTCAGCACCATGAGAATGACGGTCAGAACCAGGCCGAAGATTGCGAGCAGCGTAGCCGGCTGCGACAGATCGCCGAGCCCGGTGAGCGTCGCGTCATGGTTCGCAATGATTCCGGAGTTCTGGAAACCGAGGTAGGCAATAAAAAGTCCGATCCCCGCACCGACCGCGTATTTCAGTTGGGCAGGAATGGCATTGATGATCTTTTCGCGCAGCCCGGACAAGGAAAGAAGAATGAAGATGACTCCCGAAAACAGAACGCCCGTGAGCGCCGTCTGCCAGGGGATGCCGTACGTGAGAACGACCGTGTAGGCGAAGAAGGCATTGAGCCCCATCCCCGGTGCGAGCCCGATCGGATATTTGGCGATGAGCCCCATGAACAGGGAACCGACGGCAGCCGCAAGCGCGGTGGCGACAAAGACTGCTCCTGCATCCATGCGCATGTCAGCCGGAAGATCCGGCACAGACTCAAGCGACAGCGTGAGCGGATTGACGACGAGAATATACGCCATCGACAGGAACGTGGTCAGGCCGCCGATGATCTCACGGCGATAATTCGTGCCGAGCTCATCGAAATTGAAATAGTTTTTCATGATTTCCTCCGTTTTACCCGTCTCTCCCGGAAAAAGAAAAAGGACATGGGCCGAAAAGCCGCATGTCCTGACGAATGGGAGCGCCCGAAAAAATGAAGAACGCCCCCGATCGTAGTCGAGCCATTTACGGCAGCTCGGTAGAAACTTCCGGACCTTATCTCCGGGGATATACGACGGGATGTTATATGAATGAAGTTCAGTGATAGTATAGCGGAATAGCGTACGATATGCAAGATAAATACGAACAATGGAAGGTATTTTCAGTTTAATGTTCGGCACATAACAATTAAAAGCTCCCTCTTTTGGAGGAAGCTTCGGGAATCTCTCTATTCTTGTTCAGTCGCCAGGCAGCAAAGTTAACGCAGCCGCCCTCCGCTTTTGGTTCATCCAGCTCCGGGCGGCAGGGGCTCGGGGTCGTATGTCAGGTCGCGACGCGAAGCAGGCTTCGCGCCGCCGGCTGTCTTATGCCTGTCGAGTCTGAACGGCCCGCTCCGCTTTAGTTATTCCCACTCAATCGTTGCAGGTGGCTTGCTCGTGACATCGTACAGCACGCGGTTGATGTGTTCGACTTCGTTCACGAGGCGGGTGCTGATTTTCTCCAGGACGTCCCACGGGATGCGGGCCCAGTCGGAGGTCATGCCGTCGATCGAGGTGACGGCGCGGATGCCGATGGCGTAGTCGTAGGTGCGTTCGTCGCCCATGACGCCGACGCTGCGGATGTCCGGGAGCACCGTGAAATATTGCCAGATGTCGCGGTCGAGGCCGGCTTTGGCGATTTCTTCGCGCAGGATAAAGTCGGATTCGCGGACGATTTCCAGCTTTTCTTCGGTGATTTCGCCGAGGACGCGGATGCCGAGGCCCGGGCCCGGGAACGGCTGGCGCCAGACGATTTCGTCCGGCAGGCCGAGCTGGGAACCGAGTTCGCGGACTTCATCCTTGAACAGGGTGTTCAGCGGCTCGATGAGCTTGAACGTCATGTCTTCCGGCAGGCCGCCGACGTTGTGGTGGGACTTGATCGTCTGGGCGGTCGCAGTGCCGCTTTCAATGATGTCCGTGTAGAGCGTGCCCTGGGCGAGGAAGTCCATGTCCGTCAGCTTAGAGGCTTCTTCATCGAACACGTAGATGAACTCGTTGCCGATGATCTTGCGCTTTTTCTCAGGGTCCGAAACGCCGGCGAGCTTCGTGAGGAAGCGTTCGCGCGCGTCGATCTTGACGACCTTCATGTCGAACTTGCCGACGAAAGTTTCCATGACGCTGTCTGCTTCGCCTTTGCGGAGCAGGCCGTGGTCGACGAACATGCAGGTGAGCTGATCGCCGATTGCCCGGTGGATGAGCGCCGCGACAACCGAGGAGTCCACACCGCCGCTCAGTGCGCAGAGGACGTTTTTGTTTCCAACTTCGTTGCGGATCTTCTCGATTTCAAGATCGATGAAGTTCTCGATCGTCCAGCCGCCCTTCGCTCCGCAGATGCCGAAAACGAATTCGCGGAGGAGTTCGTTTCCGTTGATCGAGTGGCGGACTTCCGGGTGGTACTGGACCGCATACATGCCGAGTTCCGTGTTTTCCATCGCGGCGATCTTGCAAGACGGGCTCGTCGCCGTCAGTTCAAAGCCTTCCGGAACGGCCGTCACATGGTCGCCGTGGCTCATCCAGACGATCTGGGACTGCGGCTGGCCTTCAAACAGGCGGCTGCCTTCCACTGCGTTCATCTCGGCCTTGCCGTATTCGCGGCGGGACGAGCGCTCAACTTTGCCGCCGAAGTGATGGGCCATGAGCTGCATGCCGTAGCAGATCCCGAGGACGGGGATGCCGAGGTCGAAGATGGCGGGATCCGGGCGGAATGATCCTTCCCCGTAGACGGAGTTCGGGCCGCCGGAGAAGATCACGCCGACCGCGTTCATCTTCTTGATGTCTTCCGCGGTGACGGTGTGCGGGTGAAGCTCGCTGTATACGCCGAACTCCCGGATGCGCCGGGTGATGAGCTGGTTGTACTGGCTGCCGAAGTCAAGGACGACGATTTTTTCCTCTTCCATTAAGAGTGAATCTGCGGACACGATGATTCCACCTTTTCCATTGAAGACCGGGTCAAATGAAAAACGCGCAGAAACAAGCTTCCGCGCGTTCTCATCTCTCCATAAAGGCGGGCGTCCCTGCATGCACAAGAACACCCGCCTTCATAGACAAGCCGTTTAAGGTGGCTTGGTAGAGACATCCGGACCATATTTCCGGACTTATATGAGGGGCGACCCGGTCTATCCGATTTTAAGTCAGTGTACCGTTTCGGCCGCCGAAAATCAACCGCCAGTCCTGTAGATTAAATTTTCCCAACTTTCCCGGAGCGAATCCGCGCGCGGTGCGGTGTCACGGGCGCCGTAGAGGCTGTCCTCATAGGCACCCGTGAGGCGGCGCATGTCGCTTCCGCCGAAGTGGGCGTCCACCTCTGCTGCATAATCGGACAAAGTTTTCCCTTCCGCCCGGCCGAGCCCATAATGGCGAAGCCGGCGGAGCAGCCGTCCGTACGCCCGCTCAAATCCTTCCCGGTCAAACGGTTTTCGGCGGTACCGGGCAACAAGATATTTCGGCAGCCATTTCGGGCGGGTCATCCAGGCGATCAGCGCCAGGGCCAGCAACACCGCCGCCCCTCCGTAGAGCAAGCCCTGGTGCCGGGAGAAGAAGTCTCCAACGGACTTCCAGAAGCCGGGCCCGGCCGCTGCCGCCTTTTCTTCCTTCTCTTTCTTCTGTTCCGGCGTTTCGGCCTTTTCCTGTGCTTCCTGCTGCTCCTCAGGGGTTTCATCGAGGTTCAGGTCGTAGTCGATGCCGCCTGCGCCGCTGAAGCCGACGGTCGGTTCAAACGGCATCCAGCCGACGCCCGGCATGTAGGCCTCCACCCAGGAGTGCGCATTGTTGTTCGTGATTTCAAAATGCCGTCCTTCGCCTTCGCGCCCGACGTCGTCGCCTTCATTGAACCCTTTCGCCCAGCGTGCAGGAATCCCGGCAGAGCGGAGAAGGACGACCATCGATGTGGAGAAGTTGTCGCAGTAGCCGCGCTTCGTGTCAAACAGGAAGTGGTCGACATAGTCTTCGCCGGCACCCGGAGATGCAACATTCACCTGGTCGTACACATAGCCGTTCTGCGAAAAGTACCGCTCGACGGCACGCGCTTTCCCGTACAGCGTCGCCTCGCCTGAAGTGAGATCCGCCGCCAGGTCGCGCACCCGCTGCGGCAGTTCGTCCGGCAGCTGCAAGTACTTCTCAAACCCGCCGGCCGGCAGCTTGTCGGGCGTCGTCTGACGGAGAGCGGACAGGCTGTAGGCCGGCTCGCTGTAGGTGACCGAGTACTGATCAAGCGATACGGGCGCCCGGTCGCGGAACGGGATGACCTTCCCCGTCGAGCTTTCCTGCAGGTACTCCACGCCTTCCGCCGGCGACGGCTCCTTCGCCCCGTACGGCTGGACGATGAATTCAAAGTCAAGCTTCATCGTCAGGTCGGCCGTGTCTTCGTCGCGCTGCTTGCCGGCAAGCAGCGGGTCGCTGATCGGCAACCCGTTGCCGACGGGGATCAGCTCCTGTTCCTCAGAAGAATTCACCCAGCCGCGCGTCGTGTATGTGTCTTTCGTTTCCACTTTCCAGTATTGGCCGCTTCGTGTGTTCGCTTCAAAGACGACCGTATTGTCGCCGATGAACGGACCGCCGAGCATGGAATCATCTTCCCCGTAGCCGATCTTGCCCGCTTCTCCCGGCCCGGATCCAGCCCCGTCTGCAAGCGAGCGGAGGAACGGAACCGGATCCGGCCACGCCGGTTCAGACTTCGGCATCATCTGGCTCAGTGCGCCCGAGGCACCGATGAACAGCACGAGCGGGGTGGCCATCAAGAGGACCGACTGGATGGACGGACGCTTCGTCTGGCCGGATGCGAGCTTTGCCAGGGCCAGCAGGCCGATCAGCAGGAGGCCGATGACAAGGATTCTTAAAATGGCTTCATCCGCCCGGTATGGACTGAATGTGTCAAGCACCGTGATGAAAATCAGCGTCATCCCGTAAAACAGCAAAACCGACATGCGGATGGAGATCCAGTACTGGATCAGATAAGACGCCATCCAGATGAGCGCGAGGAACAGCACCGTCCGGAACGCATCCGTGATGCCGGCGAACTCTCCCGTCAGCAGGGCATGGGCGTTCTGCCTGAACTCTTCCGCAAAGAACCTGAACACCGCCTCCAGACCGTGCGGACCGTCGAGATAGGCGCGCGTGATGAGCCATGCGGAAAACACGACTTTCACCGACGCCGATGCCCAGCGCGGAATTCCGGTGAGCGGCAGCGCGAAACAAAGCCCGACGAACAAAAGAAACAGGCCAAGATGCCCGGTGCCGGTCAGTTCCGCGATGGGAATGAGCCACTCCCGGATCAGCAGGAACACCAGCCCGTAAACAACGGCCAGAAACAGCCGGTTCCGCCATTTATCGTTCATGATGCCCTCCCTTCCGGTCTCATCGCTGTGAAATCACGTTCCGATACGAACCGGACGTCCAGTCCTCGGGCGGAAGCTTTTTTGGCCGCGGCCCGCGCCTGTTCATCCGGACGTCCGTCCGGCTCCAGGACAGACAACAGCAGGCCGCCGCGCAGCCCCGTGCACTCAGTTAAAAGGGCATCCATCCAATTCAGGGACAGCCGGCCGGTGATCAGCGTCACCGTGGCGGCCGTCGCCAGCAGACGGCGCCCCTCAAACGGGACGGAGCCCCCCTCTGCGGAAGGCTGAAGACGCGCAAGATGGCGAAGCACTTCGTGGTGTCCATCCAGGCCTTCCACGCGGGGAAACGCAGCGCCGGCAGGACCGAGCGTCACGAACCCAGCAGTCGCCCGGTCGGATGCGGTCATTCTCAAAATCGAGGCGGCCAGGCTGACCTGCTCTTCGAACGTGGCGCTCTTGCTCCCGTCGAGGACGAGAAGCAGATCCTGCGAACGGCGATCCTCGAATTCCTTCGTATGGAGGTGGCCCGTGCGCGCAAACGACGGCCAGTGGATCCTCGACATCCGGTCCCCCGGCTCGTATTCGCGGACCCCCGAAGCGGAAGCCGGGTCCCTTACCGCCGAGGCGGAAGAAGCGGCCGCGCCGCGGTCATCTGCCGCCGCGACAGGGAGCTGCCGGATATCCAGCATCTTCGGAAGTACGATCACCGACTCCCTGCCCGGCAGAAAAACGCTCTTTTTCATCCAGCCGAAAAAGTCGGACACCTCGACAGTGAGGCCTCCCAGGGCATGTTCGCCCCTTTGCAGAGGAGCCGTTTCATACGTCCATACTTTCTTCTTCCCCATCCCCCAGAGGAACAGGCCGGCCGGCTTCGCGGATTGTCCGGCGCTTTCCAGTTCCTCCCTGACGGATACATACAGCAGCGGAAACGGAAAGCGGCGTGCCAGCGACACTTCGGCTTTGATCGCCCCGCCGAACGGCAATTCCCTGCGGGGGAGATCCCGCTTGAACGCCAGATCACGCAGCGGATAAAGGAACAGCAGGATGCCGTAGACGAGAAACGGCAGGAGCATATAAAAGACGGTCCAGCTCACCCGCCCGCCCTGGAATTTTGCGTAGGCGAACGTCCCGGCAAGCAAAAGGAGAAGAAAGACCAGCCGAAGCGCCGGCACCGCTTTTTTCAGCTGCTTCATCGCATTCCCGCTCTTCTCACCGGCACTTTCGTCTTGATCACGATCCGCTCGATCAGCTCTTCCGCCGTGATGCCCTCATAGCGGGTTTCCGGCTGCAGGATCATCCGGTGGCCGAACACATACGGCACGAGAAACTGGACGTCATCCGGCGTCACATAGCCGCGGCCGCGCAAAAACGCATAGGAGCGGGCCGCCTTCATGAGGGCGATCGATCCGCGCGGACTCACGCCGAGCCGGACATCCGGACTGGTCCGGGTCGCTTCGGCAAGATCGACGATGTAGCCCTTGACGGTGTCATCGATCAGCACCTCGTCCGCCCTGCTGCGGATTTCAAGAAGTTCCGCGAGCGTCAGGACAGGCTCGATGCGTTCGATCGGCGCCTGGCTTTCCGAGCGCCTCAGCACTTCCAGCTCTTCTTCCCGTGACGGATAGCCCATCCGGATCTTGAATAAAAACCGGTCAAGCTGCGCTTCAGGCAACGGGTAGGTGCCTTCGTATTCAATCGGGTTCTGCGTCGCCATGACGAAAAACGGATCCGGGAGCGGCAACGTCCGGCCGTCGATCGTCACCGAGGCCTCCTCCATTCCCTCAAGCAGCGCAGACTGCGTTTTCGGGGACGTCCGGTTGATCTCGTCGGCCAGGACAATGTTGCCCATGACCGGACCCGGGCGGAATTCAAATTCCATGCTTTTCGGATTGTAAATCGACACCCCGACCACATCGGACGGCAGAAGATCCGGCGTGAACTGGATGCGCTTAAATTCCGCCCCGACCGACTTCGCCAGCGACCGGACCATCATCGTTTTGCCGACACCCGGCACGTCTTCCAGCAGAACGTGACCGCCGGAAAGCAGGGCCGTCACGCTCAATTCGGCGACTTCCCGCTTCCCGATCATAACTTTTTCAATATTGTCAATGACCCGCAGTAATTTTTGCTGTTCATCCATCAGGCTGCACCTGTCTTCCTGCCGTTTCCCGGCCGTCCTTTTTGGAAAATTTATATGATAGATACAGTCTAAAGGAAGGAGTGGCAGCCGGTCAATCAGGGGAAATGCGGAGGTGTCGGAAAAGTGGAGAAACTTCTCAAGGGCAGCATAAAGGCGGGATGGCGGTTGACTTCTGTGGGATTGGAACCGGGACTGGGGGATGTCGGGATAGCGCCGCCGAATGTCGGGATAGAAACTGCGGCGGGGTGAATGTCGGGATAACGGCGCCGAATGTCGGGATACACGCTGTGAATGTCGGGATAGCTCTCTCGAATGTCGGGATAGAAACTGCGGCGGGGTGAATGTCGGGATAACGGCGCCGAATGTCGGGATACGCACTGTGAATGTCGGGATAGCTCTCTCGAATGTCGGGATAGAAACTGCGGCGGGGTGGATGTCGGGATACACGCTGTGAATGTCGGGATAGCTCTCTCGAATGTCGGGATAGAAACCGCGGCGGGGTGAATGTCGGGATAACGGCGCCGAATGTCGGGATACGCACTGTGAATGTCGGGATAACGCTCCTGAATGTCGGGATAGAAACCGCGGCGGGATGACTTTTGTGAAGCATGCGCGCACCGCAAAAAAGAGCCGACACAATGTGAGTGTCGGCTCAGACTGTAGACAAAACGGACCCAAAAGAAATCTTTTGGGGTCGTTTTGTCATTTTCGTGGATATTT
>NZ_JBHLWY010000021.1:0-74366 GCF_042432615.1 Bhargavaea ullalensis | reverse complement strand
AAGAAGAGTATGAGTAAGCTCATACTTTGTTGCTGGCATATCTGCTTGATATGTCCGAATCATGTGTTCTCTTCACCCGACGGGGTCGGGATCCGAAAACAATTTTATCAGCGTTTTGCTGTTCAGTTTTCAAGGTTCATAAAATAAATGGAGCGGGTGAAGGGAATCGAACCCTCATCATCAGCTTGGAAGGCTGAGGTTTTACCACTAAACTACACCCGCGTAAAATGGCGCGCCCGGCAGAAGTCGAATCCACAACCTTCTGATCCGTAGTCAGACGCTCTATCCAATTGAGCTACGGGCGCACATTTTATTAAGATAAATGGTGCGGTAGAGAGGACTTGAACCTCCACGGGATTTAACTCCCACTAGGCCCTCAACCTAGCGCGTCTGCCATTCCGCCACTACCGCGTATAAAAGTTGATCAGTTTCAATCAGCTGCATTCGCTTGTTGTTTCAGCGACAAGATTTATTGTACCATCTTCCCGCCCGAGAGTCAACAACTTTTTTCAACTTCTTAAAACCAATATGGTGAGCCATGCAGGGCTCGAACCTGCGACCCTCTGATTAAAAGTCAGATGCTCTACCAACTGAGCTAATGGCTCGCAATCACTTTCCTCAGCCTCAGCGGCTCCAGAAAATAAATGGCGGTCCCGACGGGAATCGAACCCGCGATCTCCTGCGTGACAGGCAGGCATGTTAACCGCTACACCACGGGACCTTCTATATAAGAGGGGAGTCCGGACAGCCGGGTGGCTGCCCTCCCCATGATGACCCCTACGGGATTCGAACCCGTGTTACCGCCGTGAAAGGGCGGTGTCTTAACCGCTTGACCAAGGGGCCATATATAATGGTGCGGTAGAGAGGACTTGAACCTCCACGGGATTTAACTCCCACTAGGCCCTCAACCTAGCGCGTCTGCCATTCCGCCACTACCGCAAAGCTTTTGTCGAGCGATCGTTTGTTGTGTGATCTCTTGTCGACTTGTCCTATTATAGGGGGCTCAGAGAAAAGAGTCAACACTTTTCCCGAACTTTTTTCTTAGAAATTGAAAACCCTTGTGCTCCAACGGCTCGCGCCGCCCTGCACAAGGGTTTTATATCCGTTCCACGCAACGTTCAACCGCTGGCCTCAACGAGTTTTCCGTGACATTTTCCGCAGCGGTACCGGTTCGTGTCCATTCGGATTTTACGGATGAACACCGCACCGCAATCAGAGCACCTGTACTCGTGCCTCGTCTTCCTCCTGGCCGGTTCGCGGATCTGTGAGCAGTGCCTCGGAGATCCGGTCGCCTCCAGCAGTTCCCGGAAATCACGGTCACGGTGCCGGTAGCCTCTTCCCTCTATATGAAGATGGTAGTGGCAGAGCTCGTGCTTGATGATCCCGACCAGTTCCCCGAGCCCGTGCCGACGGTATGCCTCCGGGTTGATTTCGATATCATGGTCGTGGAGCCGGTAACGCCCGCCTGTCGTGCGGAGCCGGCTGTTGAAATAGATCCGGTGCCGGAATGGCCTGCCGAATGATTCTGACGAGAGGCGCTCGGCAAGCTGCTGGAGACGCTCCTCATCCACGGGCGCCGCTCCCTTTGTCCTTCTCCGCAAAATCCAGCGAAAGCCGGCCGGTCTTCCGGTCATACTGTTCGACCTTCACCTTCAGCCGCTCACCCGGCTCCGGCATCCGGCATCCGCTGCTGCGGGCTTTCGAAATATGGAGAAGCCCCCGCCGGCCGGTGCCCACGTCCACAAACACTCCGAAATCACGCTTCTCCCTCACGACTCCTTCCAGCTCCGCCCCGGGCTTCAGTTCCGCCGCCATCCGATCCCGGTTCTCTCGCTCTTTGCGCCGCGCCGTCTCCTGTTGTTCCTTCTCCGCCTGTTCTTTCTCAGAAATCATCGAAAGGGCGATCCGCTCTTTTTTCGGATCCGCTTCCTCCACCCGGACCGTCACAATATCGCCGGGCGCCACGACGTCAAGCGGGTGGCGCACAGCCTTCACGCTCATCTTCGACTTGTGGACGAGCCCGTCCTGCCCGACACCGATATCTACAAATGCACCGAAGTCGACGACGTTCCGCACGGTCCCTTCCATTTCCATGCCGGGTTTCAAGTCTTTGATGGAAAGAACTTCTTTCCTTAAGAGCGGCTGCGGGAAATCACTTCTTGGGTCCCGGTTCGGCCTCATCAGGGTTTCAATGATATCCCTGACCGTCACCTCACCGGAATCCAGCTGCCCCGCCACTTCAACCGCATCCAGACCGGCCAGCTTCTCGTACGCTTCTCCCGTGCCGAGTGCCGATTTCGCGACACCCGCCAGTTTCAGGATCTCCTCGGCCAGCTTATAGCTCTCCG
Organism: Bhargavaea ullalensis; assembly: GCF_042432615.1. Taxonomy (NCBI): domain Bacteria; kingdom Bacillati; phylum Bacillota; class Bacilli; order Caryophanales; family Caryophanaceae; genus Bhargavaea; species Bhargavaea ullalensis. The sequence goes on along the minus strand of NZ_JBHLWY010000021.1, from coordinate 72,018 downwards.
GGTGGACACCCGTCGCATCGAGCGGATTTTTCGCACCGGGCACGCGGAGGAACCCGACCGCCTGCTCGTAGGTTTTGGCACCGAGCCGCGGCACCTTCTTCAGCTGCGTGCGAGAAGTGAAGCTGCCGAGCTCATCACGGGCGGCGGCAATATTGTCCGCAACGGCCCTCGACAGGCCCGACACGTGCTGCAGCAGAGACGGGGAAGCCGTGTTTACATCCACACCAACCCGGTTGACGGCCGTTTCCACGACAAAGTCCAGCTGTTCCGCCAGATTCTTCTGGGACACGTCGTGCTGATACTGTCCGACCCCCACCGATTTCGGATCGATCTTCACCAGTTCAGAAAGCGGGTCCTGAAGCCGCCTTGCGATCGAGACCGCGCTGCGCTGCTCGACCTGAAGGTCCGGAAACTCCCTTCTCGCTTCCTCGGATGCGGAATACACGCTCGCCCCGGCCTCATTCACGATGACATAAGACGCGCCGGTGTCCATTTCCTTCAGGCAGTCCGCGATGAATTGCTCTGTCTCACGGGAAGCCGTCCCGTTGCCGATGGCGATCACGGAAATCGGATGCTTCCGCAAGATCCCCGACACCTTGCGCATGGCCTCGTCCTTCGCCTTCTGTGGCGGATGGGGATAAATGACGCCCAGCTCCAGCAGCCGGCCCGCCTCGTCAACGACAGCCAGCTTGCAGCCTGTCCGGAAGGCGGGGTCGACCCCGAGGACCGTGACACCCCTCATCGGCGGCTGAAGAAGCAGGCGCTTCAAGTTCTCGGAGAAAATCCGGATCGCCTGCGCATCGGCCTGCTCCGTCAACTCCCCGCGGATCTCCCGCTCAAGCGACGGCAGCAACAGCCGCTTCCACGCATCGGCCGCCGCTTCCCGCACAGGCGCCGACAGCGGGGAGTTCGGACGGCGGATGAATGTCTGTTCAAGCGAAGTCAAAATCGGGCCTTCCTCCGCTTTCACGGCCACCTTCAGCACGCCCTCCTTCTCGCCCCGGTTCGCGGCCAGCACACGGTGCGGTTTGATCTGGCGAAGAGGCTCCGAATAATCATAGTACATTTCATAGACGCCCTTCGGATCCTCCGCCCCCTTTTTCAGTACTGCGGTAAACAAGCCAGACCGGCGGATCATCCGGCGGACCGTCTCCCGGACCCCCGGATCGTCGGAAATCCGCTCCGCAATGATATCCTTTGCCCCGTCCAGCGCGGCCTGAGTGTCCGGCACTTCTTTTTCCGCATCAACAAACCCGGCAGCCGCCCGCTCCGGCGACTCGTTGCCGCCTTCAAGCAACAGATCCGCGAGCGGTTCGAGCCCCCGCTCCTTCGCCGCGCCAGCACGTGTCTTCCGCTTTTTCTGGAAGGGGCGGTACAGATCTTCTACTCGCTGCAGCACATCGGCATTGCGAATGGCCGCCTCCAGCTCCGGATCCAGCTGCCCCTGCTCTCCGATCAGCCGGATCACTTCCTCTTTCCGCTCCTCAAGCCCTGTAAGATAGCGGTGCGCATCCTCCACCGCCTTGATCTGCACTTCATCGAGAGAACCTGTCGCCTCCTTGCGGTAACGCGCGATGAACGGCACCGTCTTTCCCTCTGCAAGAAGGGCGATGACCGCTCTTGCCTGATCAATCCGCACCCCCGCGCGCTCCGCAGCGCGTCCGGCCAGTCGCTCCTGTTCCATCCGCCTCAATCCTTTCAGTCCTCATTTCACGTTCACTTTAACACAAAATCCCTGCATCGGCGTTCGCCGACATAAAAAAAGAGCCCCGTCATGGACGGAGCAGACTGCCGGAAATATAAGTGGCATCGTCGCCGTGCTCAATCGTGTCGAGCACCTGTTTATATAGATCATACGGCCCGGCGCTTTTTTGCATGAACGCCTTCGGGCTGCGGATGTCCACCCCGTCAGAATGCAAGAGGAACAGATCTCCGTGCCCGTAAGTGTACTCTTGGGTCCGGAGCTTGACCGGCCGTCCCGATAAATACCCCATCACCGGCAGCGGATAGATCATCTTGTCATCCGCTTGCCGGTACAGGTAAAACCTCACATTGCCGACACAGCTGTACTGGATCGTGGATGCCTTGAAGTCGGCCTTGATGATGGCGACTGCGGCTCCGCGTTTTTGATGCATATGCATGTTGCAGCGGTTCAGCAGCTGGTCGATTGACTCATCATGATGGGCGGCAAGGATTTCCGGAACAATGGCGGCCGATTCCCTTGCAACGGGCCCGTTTCCGAGACCGTCCGCAATGGCGCAGAGGAAATAGTCCTCGTTCACGAAGGTGTAATGCATGTCGCCGGATTCATGATTTCCCTGCTTGGCCTCATTGTAGATATAGACTTCGACACGGTCATCTTTGACGGTCATCATGGGGTTCCACCGCCCGCCGCCGCAATCGCTTCCTGCAGTTTCTTGATCGCCTTGCGCTGCAGGCGGGACACATGCATCTGGGAAATGCCAAGACGCTCTCCCGCCTCTTTCTGGCTCAGCTGTTCGATGTATGTAAACTGGATGATCTGCTTTTCCCTTTCGGAAAGAACCTGGAGGGCGTCCGCAACGATCAGTCGCTGGTCCGTCATTTCAAATCCGTCATCCGTATCTCCGATAATATCGAACAGGGTCACCGTGCTTCCGTCAGAATCCGCCTCAAGCGAGTGGTCCATCGACAGGGCCTGGTAGCTGCGCCCCATTTCCATCGCTTCCAGCACGTCATCTTCCTCGACGCCGAGGTGGTCGGCAATTTCCTGGACCTTCGGCGAGCGCTGCAATTCGTTCGTCAGTTCCTCGGCTGCCGCCTTGATCTTCGGTCCGAGTTCCTTGATGCGGCGCGGCACATGCACAGCCCAGGTCTTGTCCCGGAGAAACCGCTTGATCTCCCCGATGATCGTCGGCACGGCGAACGCTTCGAAACTGCGGCCGAAATCCGGATCGTACCTGCGGATGGCACCGAGAAGGCCGAGCATGCCCACCTGGACGATGTCTTCGTGGTAGGACTTGCCGTTGGAATACTTTCGCGAAATCGATTGGACAAGGCGTTCATAGTGAAGCACCAGGTTCGTCTGAGCCAGATCATCGCCTGTTTCCTGGTATGCCTTGATCCACTCAAGCACCTGCTCTTTCGAACCGGAATCAGGAGGAGACTGTTTCGACATCCTTTTCCACCTGCTCTCCGCCAAGGTATTTGGTCATGAAGACGGTAACGCCCTCGTCGTGGTGGATTTTGATCTCGTCCATCAAAGTCTCGATCAGGTAAAGGCCGAGTCCCCCTTCCCGCAGGAACATGCCTTCTTCGTGATCATGGTAAGGCCCGACGCTCTTCTTCGTTTCTTCGAAGTTGAAGCTCTGCCCATGGTCGGCAACCATGATCTCGATCCTGTCCTCATAAAGCGCGCAACCAACGACGACCTCGCCTTCTTCCCCGTCCTTGTAGGCGTGCTGGACGGCATTCGTGATCGCTTCGCTTGAAGCGATCTTCATGTCTTCAATATCATCATAAGTGAAGCCGAGCCGGCTCGCCAGACCGGAAATCGTCAGGCGCGCCACCCCAACATACTGGGGCTTCGCCGGAACCCGGAGCTCCACATAATCATACGGTTGCATCATCTAACCCACCTTCATCCTTCTGTGTTTCAATATCCATGACTTCATTGAGCCCCGTAATGTCGAACAGCCGCTTCAGGCGCTGCGACAGGCCGGTGATCTTCACATGGCCGCCGTTTTCCTTCACTTGCTTGAAGAACCCGACAAACACGCCGAGTCCGGTGCTGTCCATATATTCAACGTCCGAGAGATCGATCTCGGCCCGAAGTCCCTGCTCGCTTGCAAATTCGGACAAGGCTTCCCGGAGTTCCGGTGCGGTGAACGCATCAATCTCCCCGATCACCTTGAAATGCTGCACACTGTTTTCTTCTCGCAAATCTACCTGCAGATTCATTTCCACACCTCGTTTGATTAATAGTCTCTATTTTGGCCGTTCTCGATTCCACTCACAGAAAAAGTGATTCATAAAAAAGGCCGGAACACAACATAAGAGATATACCCGCGTTTTGCCGGGATAAAACATGGTGATTATTTTTTCTTTAAAATGACAAGCGAAAAGTCGTCCTGCAGGCGGAAACCTTGCATGCGATCCAGTTCGGAGAAGACATGCTCGGCCATTTCCTGTGCGGTCTTTTCCTTCACGCTGCCGATCAGCTCAAGGATCGTTTCCTTCTCAACGAATCCTTCGGGCGTGCGGGCTTCGGTGACACCGTCTGTCATGATGGCAATGAAGTCGCCGTCATCGATTGTGACGGCGCCTTCCTCGTAACGGGCATCCTCGGAGACGCCGAGGAGAAGACCTTTTGCATCGAGTTCGTGGAACGTGTCCTCGGCTGCCCTGTACAGGAGCGCCGGCTCATGGCCCGCCGATGCATAGGAGAACAGCGATCGCTGTGCATCGTATTTGCCGTAGAACATCGTGACGAACATCGAGTCGTTGACGCTTTTCTCCACGATCCGGTTGATGACCGACAGCACTTCCGACGGTCCTTCATCGGATTGCTGCAGGCTGTCCATCCCGAATTTGACCATCGACATGCAAAGGGCGGCGGGGATGCCCTTGCCCATCACATCGGCCACCGCCACACCCGCCTCGTCTGTTTCATTGCTGACAAAGTAGATATAATCTCCGCTCATCGTACGGGACGGGACAGTCACATAGCCGATATCCAGCCCTTCGATGTCCGGGATTTTCGTCTTCAGAAGCGTTTCCTGGACGTTAGATGCCAGTTCCATCTCCACTTGCATCTCTTCCTGCTTTTTCACCAGGCTCTGGTGTTCCTTGAGCGCAAGCCCGTAGCGGATCATCATTTCAATGAGGAAATCGAATGAATGCCACACCTTTGAAGGCAGACCGGGCAATACGTCCTTCAGCGCCGACTTATGTATGCTGATGACTTCCTCCGGAGAAATGTCCTTTTCGATGAGCCCCCTGCTGAATGTTTCTCCGAGATAGAGATTCTGTTCGGACTGGTTCTCGATATATTGTCTTAATATTTCCTTGTATTCTCGTTCCATGTCGCGGGGCATTTGGCGTTATCCCTCCTACCTGAGCCATTTGATCGCGGTGATGGTCGTGCCTTTCCCTTTTTCCGTGTCGATCCGGAAATCGTCCATGAGCCGCTTGACGCCCGGCATGCCGGCACCAAGACCGCCTGAAGTGGAAAAGCCGTCTTCCATGACTTTGCGAACATCGGGAATTCCGGGTCCCTCGTCGGAAGCGATGATGGCGATGCCGAACACGCCGCTTTCGTTGAGACGCTCGATCTCAATCTTTCCGGTTCCCGCATATAGATAAATATTCCTTGCAAGTTCACTGATTGCCGTCGTGATGCGGGCCTGGTCGACGGTCCCGAAGCCGATTTTCTTCGCTTCGTTCCGGCCCAGCTGCCGCGCAGCGACAATGTCCCATTCTGTGTGGATATCCACTGAAGACCGGTAAGCCATCGTCAGGCCTCCAATTCTTGTTGAAGTTTGTCCATTCCGTTTTCAAGGTCAAGCGCCGTCATGACATTTTCAAGACGGATGCCGAGCTCGATCAGTGTAATGGCGACCGCCGGCTGAATGCCGGTGATGACAACTTTCGCACCCATGAGCCCGGACATGCTGATGACATCCCCGAGCACTTTTGCGATGAATGAATCAATAAAATCAATCGGTGTCAGATCAATGACGACGCCTTTTGCAGATGTATCGTGCATCTTCTTCAGCAGATCCTCCTGGAACTGGAGAGCCGTCTGGTCATCGAGTTCCCACTGGATCGACACGATCAGGACTTCTCTCAGCTTGAGTATCGGAATCCGCATATTCATCACTCATCCACCTCCACGATTTGTCTGTTCGTCAATGCCAACGCTTCCTGCATGCCGCGCTGCAGCGTGCTTGTCGTCGTGAATTCATTCAGGTCGATGCCGAGCGCCACGATCGTCTGCGCGATTTCCGGCCGGATGCCGACGAGCATGCAGCGCGCGCCGACGAGCCGCACTGCGTCCGCCGCCTGGATGATGTGATGGGCGACCATCGTGTCGACGACCGGGACACCCGTGATATCCAGGAGCACGACTTCAGATCGGTGCCGGACCACGCCTTCCAGCAGGTTCTCCATGATCAGCTTCGCCCGCTCCGTGTCGATCGTCCCGACCAAAGGCATGACGCTCACCTTGTCCACGACCGGGATGAGGGAGGCCGACAGCTCCTGCAGGGCAATCTTCTGGAGCGAGACCGTCCGCTCCCATGTATTGGAGTAGGCCTCCACCACTTCTTCCCTGAGCGGACGGATCCATCCATTGAGGACTTCGAAGTATTCGGCGATGTTCCCGTCATTGATCACTTCCGCTTCCCAGAGCATGTCATAGACCGTGTCGGAGAAGTTCTCGATCGCTTTCATGACAAGCGTGATCGACCAGCCGAGACGGACGATTCGCTCAGAAAAGTCATGGAGCTTCGACTCGTACATCTGGCCGTCTTCCGTGAGGTTCGAGACGATCAGGCCCGCGAATTCGCGGCTTGTCCGCTCAACGACTTCATCCGGCATGATCTGGAAGAATCGGTCCCCGTGATCATCTTTCATCAGCTGTTTCCAGCGTTCAATAATTTCGTCAAGGTGGGTTTCGACAAATTGCGGCACCTTTTTATGCATGGCCCGGAAGCCTCCTTTGGTATTGTTGCAGAACTGGTGAAAAGGTTTATTACTCCTATTGTATCGAAAAAGTGATCGGAGCACACGCGATAAGAAGAAATGGGCCGCCGGCGGAAAAAAATGCCGTCCGGCGCATGGCCGGACGGCATCTTGATATGTATGCTCAAAATTTCACCAGGCCGAGACTCACTTCAAGCGCCTGTTCCACCTGCGCCATGAGTTCGTCGTCCAGATGCGTGATCTTGTCGGTGAGGCGGGATTTGTCGATCGTCCGTACTTGCTCAAGCAAGATGACGGAATCCCGGTCAAAGCCGTGCTTCTCCGCGTCAATCTCCACATGGGTCGGCAGTTTCGCCTTCTGTATCTGCGCCGTGATGGCTGCGATGATCACCGTCGGGCTGAACCGGTTGCCAATGTCGTTCTGAATGACCAGGACGGGCCTTGTGCCGCCCTGTTCAGAACCGACCACCGGTGACAAATCTGCAAAGAATACGTCCCCGCGTTTTATGGCCAAAATTTCATCCTCCGCTTACGAGTCGCTCCAATGTGTGCTCCGCTTCATATTCCGCGTACAAGCATTCAGTTGCGATGGAAAGATTGATATGTGACATTTCCACGTAGCCCTTCATCATCGCTTCCCGTATAAGATTTGTTTGGTTGTCCTCCGTGCGGCCCTTTGTCGAAAGATAGACATAGCCGTCGCCGTCCGCGCTCATGCTGCCGGACGTTTCGGCAATGCCGCGAAGCATCTGCTCCGGGATCCTCACGATGACTTCCTCATGGTTCTCTCTATTTCTCACAGCAAACACCTCCGACGCATCCGTCCCTTTAATCAGTCCCATCCATCATACCATCGGACGGGCCCCTTGAAAAGACACGGAAGGAAGCATTTTGACAAAGTTCCCCCGAAAAGAGGCTGAACCGTGTCGTTTCATGTCGGAGTGTCGCTTTCTTCTATCCTTCCCAATCCACTCTTCTATAAACCCTCGGAATGCGTTTGGACAAAGTGACGACGACTTCATAGGGAATCGTCCCGAGCCGCCTTGCCCATTCATCCGCCGTGACTTCTTCATCCCCCTGGCGCCCGATGAGCACCACCGGCTCGCCCGGCTCCATCTCGCCGGGCAGCCGGATCATGCACTGGTCCATGCAGATCCGCCCGACAATCGGAACCCGGCTGCCGCCGACCAGCACGTCCTGTCCGCCCAGACCGCGAAGCAGCCCGTCCGCGTAGCCGATCGGGAGTGTGCCGATCCATTCGTCGTCCGCTGCCTCATAGGTGGCACCGTAGCTCACCGTGTCGCCCTTGCGGATTTTCTTCACATGGACGAGCCGGCTCTCCAGGGTCAGGGCGGGCTGAAGCGTGAACGGCATGTTGCGGGCGGCATGGTCCGAAGCCGGAATGCCGTACATGGAAATGCCGAGCCGGACCGCATCAAACCGGCTGCCCGGATGCAGGTAGGTCGCCGCGCTGTTTGAAGCATGGACGAGCCTCGGCTTTTCAGGAAGCGTGCCGATCAGCTCCCGGAACCGGTCTTCCTGCAGCCGCTGCACTCCGCAATCCTCGTCGTCCGCCTTGGCGAAATGGGTGAATGCGCCGTCGATGACGATGTCCGCTGCCCGCGCGGCTTCCCATGCCCCGAGCAGTTCCTCTTCCGTCCTCATGCCGATCCGGCCCATGCCGGTATCGAGCTTCAGATGGACTTTCAGCGGAACGTCCAAATTCTTCGAGCGCAATGCCGCACTGCGCATCCATCGGGCCGAGTCCGCGGTCACCGTGATATGGTGCGCGGCCGCCACTTCAACGAACGGAAGGGGGGCGGCGCCGAGAAGCAGGATATCCGCTTCCAGGCCCGCCTCCCTCAGTTCCACCGCCTCTTCCGGCGTTGCGACGGCGAGCATCGATGCCCCGGCACCGAGCGCCGCCTCCGCCACCCGGACGGCTCCGTGCCCGTAGCCGTCCGCCTTCACGACCGCGATCAGCTCCGTCTCAGGGCCGATCCGGTCTTTCGTGTTTCTCACATTTGTCCTGATGGCCTCCAGGTCGATCACCGCCCGTGTCGGCCGTCCCCATTCCGTCTGTTCCATGTTGCACCGCGCTCCTCCCGTTGTCGGTTCCATTATCCGCCCGCCGGGAGAATCGAGTCAATACGCTTTTCTCACTTCTGCTCGGACTTGACGAGCGACGTGGCGACTTCCACCATCTCTTCGCGGGACAGTCCGTTTGAGGCGATGAAGTAGGACACGCCGTCCTGCTCCCAGCTGATCGAGTTGTCGGTGATGGCACCGATCGTGAACCCGAGGTCCGCCGGATCGCCTTCCGCGAAGACCGGAACGACCGACTCGGCCGGGGCCTGCGCCTTTTCCTGCACGATGATGAAATCTTTCTCGCCGCCGAACGTCAGGTAGACGCGCTTGTCGCTGCCCTTGCCGACTGTTTCTTCTTCCAGGAGGTCGACGCCTTCCCACTTGAGGATCGGATAAGATGTTCTGAATTCCTCTCCGTCCAATTCGGCGCCGGCTTCGTCATTTCCTTCTTCATCCTGGGATTCTTCGGAAGATCCGTCCTTGGACACGTCGCCGCCCTTCTGCTCGCCGGACTCTTCGCCTTCGTCGTCTTCCTCGTCATCCTCGTCAACGGCGGCAGCGCCTTTTTTGTCCTTCGCCGGCGCGGCATGTTTCTCGGCCGCATAGTCTGCCGCATCGCGGTCCGTGCCGAGGGAGATTTTCTTGAAGGAGATCTTGATCTGTTCTTCCTTGTTTTCATCGAGCACCGACACCTTCACCGGCAGGAGCGATTTCTTGTCGATGTGGATGCGCTGATACGGAAGCATCTTCCGGTGATTGTTGCGCGTCGCGGTCTCAAACACATATTCCTTCTCTTCTTCCTTCATCGTCGCCTTCTTGTCCGCCCGGATGTCTTCCGCAAGCGCGCCGATGAGATAAGCCTGGCTGTTCTTCTCCGGCCAGTCGCTCTGGAATTTGTACGTCTTGCCGACCGACGGCGTGACGACAAACACTCCCTCTTTGTTCCGGAGGATCATCTGGGCTTCATCCGATCCGTCCTGCGTGACGCTCACGCGGTAGTAATCCGGCTTCGTATGCCACACTTCCACGTCGTACAATCTCGGTTCCTGGCCGGTCCGGATTTCCATGACCGCCGTAAGCTCGTATCCTTTGGCATCGGTCCATTTGCCGCTCAGCTTTTTCATGACGTCTTCCTTCGACTGTGCGCCGCATGCCGACACGAGCAATGCGAGCACGATGAGCATCCCTGCCAATATCCGGCTCCGCAAATCCTTCACCCTTTCTCATTTCGCTCCTGTGGAACATCCTATGAGAGAGGGGGTCGGTTTATTCGGACGAGACCGGCGGATTGCCGCACAGGATCACCTGCGCGGCAGCGTATTCCTTCGCATGGGTAATCGACACAAATCCATCCACCTGCGCGTCTTTGAAATAAAGGACGGGCCGGCCGTTCGTTCCGTTCAGCACCGCGATGTCGGTGAATGCGCAGTGTTTCCCGATTCCGGTTCCGAGCGCCTTGGCAAATGCCTCCTTCGCCGAAAACCGCCCGGCCAGAAACTCTGTCCGCCTTCCTTCATTTAATGAATCATAGCGGTCGAGTTCCGCCCGGGTCAGGATCCGTTCCCGGAAGCGGCCGCTCCTCCCGTCCAGCCGGCGGATCCGCTCCATCTCCACGATGTCCAGCCCGATTCCAGTGATCATCCGGTCTCCCTACTTTCTGAGCCGCGCCAAACGCGGTATACTGGTTTTATGATATTGAGGTGAATCTATGTTTATCAGAAGAGAAAGCTTTTCCGAATACATCCGGTTCTACCCGGTCGTGTCCGCGCTGATCGCGATCAACCTGATCGTCTTTGTGATCACGCTCATTCCGGGCATCGGCGATCTCGTCATGTACCAGGGCATGGGCATCAACAGCCAGATCGCGGCCGGCGACTGGTGGCGCTTCGTCACGCCGATGTTCCTGCACGCCGGCTTCATGCACGTGCTGTTCAACATGTTCGCCCTTTTCCTGTTCGGCCCGGAACTCGAACGGCTCGCCGGGAAAGTCCGCTTCGTGAACCTGTACTTCCTCGCGGGCCTGTTCGGCAACGTCGCTTCTTACTTCCTGCATGACGGATCCTACGCCTACGTCGGGGCAAGCGGCGCCATCTACGGCATCTTCGGCGCATTCGGGGCGCTCGTCTATTATACGAAAAACGCCTTCCCGCAGCTGCGCGGCATCATCATGCCGATCATCGTCATCTCCATCATCATGACGTTCCTGACCCCGAACATCAACATCACCGCCCACATCACCGGCCTCCTCGTCGGCTTCATCACGGGCCTGAGCTACTTCAACCCGAAAAACATCACCAGCTGGCGGAAAACCCGCCGGTGAATGAAACCGTCCCGCTGCCGCGGGACGGTTTTGTTGTGGTGGCGGGGACAAGTGAGGAGAGTTGGCGTCCGAGTGAGGAGAGTTTGGCCTCAAAAAGGCGGCCCGGTTATGAGTGGCGCAAGTTTGGCCCCGAGTGGCGCAAGTTGGCTCGCGAGTGGCGCAAGTTGAGCCTCGAGTGGCGCAAGTTGGCTCGCGAGTGGCGCAAGTTGAGCCTCGAGTGGCGCAAGTTGGCTCGTGGATCTTTTCACCCGCCGATTGATTTCACGATTCGCTTGATCGTCTCCAGGTGCAGGGCCTCATGATAGAAGGAGAATAGCAGCGTCTCACCCGAAGTACGGAAAGTGACACCCATTTTATTCGTGAACGGATCGGGCAATGGTTCATCCAATCTTCCTCTGCGGCCCAGCCGGATTTCTTCAGGCTGCCGTTCGAGCACTTTCCGGATTTCTGCAATGCGCGGAGGAACTCCCGTCCAGCCGGCAGGGCTCGTCCCCGCAGCAAAATATTCGCTGAATGAGGACGGAAGACCCGAATCCTCGCCCATCACCTCATACACGAGCCGCCCCTGGATGAAGGCGATGTGACCGAAGTTCCAGCGGATGCTGTTGTTGAAGCCGGGCGGCACCTGGTCCGCCAGAGATTCCGGGATGGCCCCCATTTCAATCAAAGTCAGTTTGCGCACCGTCTCCATATGCCGGAAGATCAAATCCTCCATCTCCATCCTTCCCCTTTCCCAGGAAAAATAAAGGCCTTCCGAATGATCCGGAAGACCCGATCTCTTGTTTCATTCTCCCTGCAGCCGAAAATTCCTGCCCGGTCAATAAGGCTGAATCCAGCCGAAGTCCTGCATGTATAGACATACTGAAAACAGGACGAGCACCGCCGTCAATAAAACCGGTGTCCGCATCACCCATGCCGATAGCCGCTTCCTGAACACGACGGCCAGTCCGCCGAGCAGAGCAAAGACGATCAGCTCCGGAAACGCGAGGAACACCGTCACATCTCCCATGAGAACGAATACTTCCAGCAGGACGGCATAACCGGCAAGCCGGAGTTGATCGGCATGGAACCGAATCCGCAGCAACAACCCCGTCCATCCACCTTTATTCATGGGCGGCTCCCCCGTTCACCGGGATTGCTTCCCGGCCCTTCCGGTGTTGAGGATCATACCAGGCCATGATCCGCTCCGCATCTGAGCGGTCGATGTGGCGCATCGGGGCGACCGATGCGCCCGTCCCCGACTTGAACGATGCATTCACCGTGGCGACGTCTTTCCGCTTCTGGAAAACGGTCTGGCGCACTTGGAGCGACTGGATCCGCCTGCGGAACACGTAGACGGTCTGAAGAGCGAACCCTCTCCAGCGCACCGTCAGCTGCCGGCCGGAAATGGCCCAGCCGGCCGAACGGTGCTGCCACATCCCGAGCAGGATTGCGGCCGGCACGAGCAGGAGCGTCAGCAGGCCATACGGGAACAAGAACCAGGAAGCCAGTCCGATGACCGGGATCATCCAGACAAAGTCAATCCGGTAAAAGTAAGGCCGGGACCGGTCCGGTGTCCGGGCAAGCTCCGCACCGAGCTCCAGTTCCGGAAACAATTCGCCGAGCAGCTCATGCACGCGCTCTTGCTTCACGAGCGGGAACAGGCTGATGACCGCACCGGCTTCTTCCCCGCCGCCCGCACTGTGCACTTTGACGGAGCGGTAGCCGAACATCTTCTGGAACGGGTTCTCGCTCACCCGCACCGCCTGAATCCGCTTGAGCGGAACGGTCATTCTCTTTTTCTCGAGCAGCCCGCGGGAAATGAACAGATCGTCGCCGTCAAATGCGACCTGGAACCCGTAGAACGACAGGAATGTCCAGACAACCGAAATCACCCAGCCGACGAGCATCACCGCCAGCACAACGAGTGCAACGAGGAACACGCCGAACTTCACGAACGCGGCAAGTTCATCAAAGATCAGCTCATATGGCAGGATATCCGAGAACTGCGACAGCAGCACCGCCATCCCGGAGAAGATCAGCCCGATCCGGCCGGAAATCGCGGACAGGAACACGATGTCCCGGTTCCCCATCCGGAAGACGGTCCTCGCCGTCTCTTCTTCTGCCGGAAGTTCAGGCATTGCCACTCTCTCTTCCGTCCCGGCGGTGGCAACACCTCCGTCCGCCGGCATTCGCTTCAACCGCTTCGCTTCGGCGATTTCCAGGCTCACCCGGTCCGCTTCCGCCCGGGTGACCGCCGTCAGCTCCGCCTCCGCCTGATCCTTCCCGGAACCGCCCGCCGTCTCGACCTTCACCTTCACGAGGCCGAACGGGCGGTGGAAAATGCCTTCGGTGTAATCCAGGCTCTGGATTCGCTCAAACGGAATGTACCGCTTCTTTTTTACAAACAAGCCATGCTCGATCCGCAATTCGCCGTCCTCGAACCAATAGACGAACCGCTTCCACTTGATGAGCCCCGCCACCGCGGTGAAGACGATGAACAGGCCGAAGATGAAGATCGAGATATTATCAAGCCAGAAGTTCCCCGTTTTCTCGCGGCCGAGCCCGTTGGCGACGACAATGACGATCAGCGGGAGGATCGCTTCCTTCAGCGTCTTCACGAGCTCGATGACGGCAGTGATCGGGTGCAGCCGGTGACGTTCCTCAGACATCATCTTCCGCCACCCTCGCAAGCGCGGAAATCCGGCCCCTCAGATCATCGGCTTCCTCCATCTGGAGCGCCGGAATCTCATGGGTCGTCGCCGCCGTCGACACTGTGATCCCCGCAAGCCCGTACTTCCGCAAAATCGGCCCCTGGCTCGTATCCACGTGCTGCACCCGCACCATCGGCACAAGCGTCCGCTTCACGATGAACAGGCCGTGCTGCAGCTCGATCTCCGTCTCCCGCACTTCATAGCGCCAGCGCCGCCAGCGGATTTTCGGAAACAGCCCGATCAGCAAATACCCCAGCAAAATCGGGACAGCCGCCGAAACGATATAAATCCAGACAGGCCCTTCAAATATGTAAGCCAGCACACTCGCCGCGATCGCCGGAACGAGGACCATCAGCGTATAAAAGACGCCGTGGATCCTCCACACCGTGAGCCCCTTCCTTGAAATCCGGTTGGCCGGTTCTCTTCTCATCCCGCTCACCCCTTCTTCTCTCTTCCTATTGTATACGGAACGGGAGGGGAAGGGTTTCAAATTGAAACTTCAATTTGAGGAACATCAAAACAAGCTGCCCTTCACTCCAAAAGACCGATCAGATCGGTCAGCCTGCGGATCTCATAGGTCGGCTGAATTTCTGCCGGGTTTTCCTTGCCGCCCGGATTGAACCAGCATGTATCGATCCCGTAATTAATCCCGCCCTGGATATCGGAAGTCAAAGAATCCCCCACCATCAGAACCTTTGCTTTATCTGTGATCTGCAGCTTGGAGAACGCATAATCGAAAATGCCCATTTCAGGTTTCTGGCATCCCGCTTCTTCGGAAGTGATGATGTGTTCAAATGTATTGCAGAGGGGCGAACCCCCGACCCTCGACTTCTGCACTTCATTGAAGCCATTCGTAATGACGGCCATCCGGCAGCCGGCAAGATGCTCGCATAACTCCACGGCCCCCTCGACAAGAGAGGTTTCCTTGCCCAAATATCCAAGATATCGGGTGTTGAACAAGTCCGCTTCGATCTCCAGCTGTTGAGCAAGGAACAGCCTCCTGAATCTTTCCGTACCCAGTTCCGGCAATGAGGTAAGCCCCTGTTCGAGATCTCTCCACAGTTCTTTGCCGATCTCTTTGTAATGGGCTGCATAATCCGCAACGCCCGTCGGCAAGCCAAATTCATCAAATGCCAGTTGCAGCGCGCTTTTCTCCGACTTGCCGAAGTCAAACAGCGTATCATCTACATCAAATAAAATCATTTCGTATTTCATGGCGGCCTCCATTTTCAAATGTCACTCGTCCTAAGATATCATGAAGCATCCTCAAAAAAGAACCCGGAACGCCTCTTTGGCATTCCGGGTTCTGCTTATTCATTTCTTATCGGTTGCGGGAACGGCTGCCGCCGCCGCTTGGGCGGCGTCCGTCGCGTCGGCGGTTGCTGTCGCGGTTGTAGCCGCCACCGCTGCGATTGCCGCCGCTGCGTCCTTTATAGTTGCCGCTTCGGCCGCCGCCGCGGTTGTTGCCGCCGCGGTACGGGAGCGGTTTTTCTTCGGTGATTTTCACCGGCGTGTCGTCCGGTTCGCGCGTTAGCGATTTGAGCGCTGCTGCGACGAGATCGACGGCTTCCATGTCCTGCAGCATGTCTTCTGCAAGGATGCGGTAGTCGTTGAGTTCGTTCTTCTCGACGAGTTCCTTGAGCTGGGTCACGGCAAGCTTCTGCTGGCCGGCGAGTGCTTCGTCCTCGGATGGCGGACGGAGCGGGGTCATCTTCTTCTTCGTCGTTTCCTCGACGATGCGGAGATAGCCCATTTCACGCGGTGTGACGAACGTGACGGCGATGCCGCTCTTGCCGGCGCGGCCCGTCCGGCCGATGCGGTGAACGTAGCTTTCCGGATCCTGCGGGATGTCGAAGTTGTAGACGTGTGTGACACCGGAGATGTCGAGTCCGCGTGCAGCCACGTCGGTTGCAACGAGAATGTCGATCTTGTTCTCCTTGAACTGGCGCAGGACGGACAGTCGCTTCGCCTGTGTCAGGTCGCCGTGGATGCCTTCCGCGAGGTAGCCGCGGAGGTTGAGCGCCTGGGCGACTTCATCGACGCGGCGCTTTGTGCGGCCGAAGATGATGGCGAGTTCCGGGCGCTGGACGTTCAGGAGACGGGTCAGGATATCGAATTTCTCGCGTTCCTGGGATTTGACGAAGTACTGGTCGATGTTCTCGACGGTCATTTCCTTCGCCTTGATGCGCACTTCCTGCGGGTCTTTCATGTAGTTGTCGGCGATGCGGCGGATCGGTCCCGGCATCGTCGCGGAGAACAGAAGCGTCTGACGTTCGGACGGGACATTCTCGAGGATGGAGTTGATGTCTTCGATGAAGCCCATGTTGAGCATTTCATCCGCCTCGTCAAGGACGAGCGTCTGGACGCCCTGGAGCTTCATTGTGCCGCGGTTGATGTGGTCGAGGATCCGGCCCGGTGTGCCGACGACAATCTGCGGACGGCTGCGGAGCGCACGGATCTGACGGCCGATTTCCTGTCCGCCGTAAACGGAAAGGATGCGGGCGCGCTTGCCGTAGCCGATTCGGTAGATCTCTTCGGACACCTGGATGGCGAGTTCACGTGTCGGTGCGATGATGAGGGCCTGGATGTCCGGATTGGACGTGTCGATCTTTTCGATGATCGGAACGCCGAAAGCGGTCGTCTTCCCCGTACCTGTCTGCGCCTGGCCGATGACGTCGCGGCCATCCTGTGCGAGAGGAATCGTTTCCTCCTGGATCGGTGTTGCTTCTTCAAAGCCCATCCGCTCGAGTGAGAGCTGGGTTGTGTCGCTGATGTTCAGTTCGGAAAACTTTGTCAAATTAGGTCAATCTCCTTATCCTTCATGTGATGATTGGATCCATTTTTCAAATGAAGTCCGGCGATGCTGAGCCGTGATCGGAGGTTTGTCTGCCTGCAGACCGCCGCTCCGGGGCGGTCTGTCGCTAAAACGTCCGGTAGCTGCCGGGCGGTCCGACCGGAGAGGAGCACGCCCTTCAACCGAACCGTTTCAATGGGGCCCCGCCTGCCTGCCTCTCTGATCGAGAAGCGGCCGTACGGCGGGGCTTTTCAAAAAAAAGTACTCTTCATCAAACGCGAAGAGTTCCCGTCAAATGTATCCAACTCCGATGATTATAGCACAGGAACGCCTTGGTTGCAATGAAACCGCGCGGGCCCGGACCCGCGGGGATCATCACTGAATATGAAGCTGTTGGAGGATCCGCTCGAGCGCCATGCCGCGTGAGCCTTTCAGCAGAATGAGCGGGGCATGCGGCAGCCGCTCGGAAAGAGTCCGGCTGATCGGCGACAGGTCCGCTTCGCTCCAGACGAGCCGGCCTTCCGCGAAGCGCCCTTCCAGTTTCCTGTAAAGGGTCTCCATGCGCGGGCCGAACAAGCAAACGCCGTCGAAATCGGACGGATCCAGTTCGCCGGCAAGCTCTTCATGGGACGACTGTTCCAGTGAACCGAGTTCGAGCATGTCGCCGAGGACGACCCATTTTTCTTTGCGGATGGCGGAACTGCGGACGAAGTCGAGTGCCGCCCGGACGGACGCCGGGGCTGCGTTGTAGGCGTCATTGATGAACAGCGAGCCGGACGGGCCTTCCACCGTCTGCATGCGCATGCCGGTGAGCGAGACATTCCGCAGAGCCGTGCGGATTTGTTCCGTTGACAGCCCTGCCTCCAACGCGATCAAGATCGCGGCCAGCGCATTTTTCGCCTGGTGGGCGCCAAGGACGGGGATTTCGAATTCCCCGTTGACCAAGCCGGATGTCCGGAACCGGCTGCCCGATTCGGAGGCCTCGACCGCTTCGAGTTGCAGTGCGCATTGCGGACTCCTGCCGAACGGGACGGCGGTGCCTGCCGGCAGCTTTTGTGCATGCGGTGTGAGAAGCGGCTCATCCCCGTCAAAGAACAGCTTGCCGCCCGGCTGCAGACCGTCCGTGATTTCGGACTTTGCCTTGGCGATTCCTTCCCGCGAGCCGAGATCCTGCAGGTGCGCTTCGCCGATGTTCGTGATGACGGCGTACGATGGACGGGCGAGCTCCGACAGGAAAGAGATTTCCCCGAAGCCGCTCATGCCCATCTCGAGCACCGCGAACTGCGTGTCTTCCTCAAGCGACAGGATCGTCAGCGGCAGGCCGAGTTCGTTGTTGAAGTTCCCCTCCGTTTTGCGAACGTTGAAATACGGGGACAGGACGCCCGCGACCAGGTCTTTCGTCGACGTTTTGCCGTTTGAGCCCGTGATGCCGATGAACACGGCGTCCAGTTCCTGCCGGTAGCTGCGGGCCATCTTCTGAAGCGCGAGTTCAGGATCGTTCACAAACAAAACCGGGCGGTCTTCCGGCGCGCCGGGCACGCCTTCCTGCCAAAGCATGGCCGCGGCTCCTTTTTCAAAAGCCTGGCCGGCGAACCGGTGGCCGTCCGCCTGCTCCCCCTTGAACGGGATGAACAGATCTCCCTCTTTTAGCGTGCGCGTGTCGATCGAAGCGCCGGTCACGTGGATGTTTTCCCAGCCGGGCCGGGATTCATTGCCGAGCCAGCCGGCGATTTGTTGAAGTGTCCGTTTCATGAAAGTCTTCCCTCAATTTCTGTCTGTATTCAGCGCCTGTTTTTCTGCCCATCGTTCGAGCGCCAGGCGGATCAGTTCTTCGATGAGTTCCGGATAAGTCATGCCGGTGTGCTGCCAGAGGAGCGGGAACATGCTCGTCGGCGTGAAGCCCGGCATCGTGTTCACTTCATTGATGAGCACTTCATTGTCCTTTGTGAGGAAGAAGTCCGCCCGGATGAGACCCGAACAGTCAAGTACCTTGAACGCGGCTTTCGCCATCCGCTCCATTTCTTTCACAATCGGTTCCGGCACTTCCGCCGGGATGGTGAGCACGGTGTTGCCGTCCTGGTATTTGGATTCATAGTCGTAGAATTCGGAAGCGGAACTGATTTCGCCGGCGACGGAGCAGGCCGGGTCCGCGTTGCCCAGCAGACCGAGTTCGATCTCGCGGGCATCGGCACCCTGTTCGATGATCACTTTTCGGTCGTAACGCAGGGCGTTTCCGATGGCGCGGACGAGCGAAACCGGGTCCGTCGCCCTTGAAATCCCCACACTTGAACCGAGATTGGCGGGCTTGACGAACACCGGCCAGGTCAGGCGTGCCTGCGCCTTCGACAGGATCACCTCACGGTCGGTGTCCCACTCGTTCTGAGTGAAATGGATGAACGGCACTTGATTGAGCCCGATCGATCCGAACAGCTGTTTCATGACGACCTTGTCCATCCCCGCCGCCGAAGCGAGGACGCCGTTGCCGACGTACGGAAGATCCAGCACCTCCAACAGGCCCTGGACCGTCCCGTCTTCCCCGTTCGGTCCGTGCAGCAGCGGGATGACGACCGGCTGCCCCGGTGCCTCCTCGGCCAATGCCCCGATGCCTTCCGTCAGACTTGCCGGGGCGGATGTCCCTTTCTCGCCGATCAAGAGATCTGTGACCTGTGCGGCCGGCCCGGTGAGCAGCGGGCCCGGGCGCCATTCCCCGGACGGTGTGATGAACACCGGCGTCACATCGTATTTGGAGAAGTCAAGGGCGTGCGTGACAGCGCGTGCCGTCGAAAGCGAAACTTCATGCTCCGCCGATTTGCCCCCGTATAGTAGAAAGATCCGATTTTTCATGTGGAAACCTCCGTATCTTGGATACTTACAGTGTAGCATGAGCAGGCCGCACATGTGACGGGGCGGGCGCAATTTTTCGGTTGGAGGGCGGTCCGGGAAGCAAAGGGTTTCCGGATGAAGCGGGGAGCCGGATGATTGCACACCGGATGGCTCTCTGTCCGAGTCGAATGATTCCCTGTCCGAGTCGAACGATTCCTTGCCTGAGTCGAACGATTCTTCTCCTGAGTCGAACGATTCCCTGCCTGAGTCGAACGTTTCTGCCGTGAGAACTGCAGAGCGTGCCGGGTGGAAACATTTCTCTTGCATTCTCGTCCAATAGTTTACGATGGAATGCGCGCAATCCGGCTCCTGATGCGCTATAATGGAGCGTATTGACTTAATCTATTCCAAGAAATTTCAGGTGATATCACATGAAGCTGAACAATCGGCCGTCGGACCGGTTTGACTGGACGCTTGCGTTCATCTTATTGCTGTTTTTGATCATCAGTTCCGTCGCCATCGCCTCCGCCCAGACGACCGGGCAATATAGCCATACGAATTTCGTGCCGGCACAGATCCGCTGGTACGTGGTCGGGGCCGCCATCATTGCGGTCATGATGTACTTTGACCCGGAACAGTACAAAAAGGCCGCCTGGCTCATCTACGGTGCCGGCGTACTCTCGCTCTTCGTGCTGTTCATCCTGCCTGACAGCATGGCGCTCGTCGAACGGCGGAACAATGCGAAAAGCTGGTTCCACCTTCCGATTGGAGACATCCAGCCTGCGGAGTTCATGAAAACCTTCTACATCATCGGCGCGGCCCGCATGATCACCGTGCACAATGAAAACCATTTGATCCGGACCGTAAAAACTGACTTCCTGCTGTTGCTGAAACTCGCCGGCGTGATGGCCCTTCCGCTGTTTTTCATCTTCAAGCAGCCGGACCTCGGGACGTCGCTCGTGTTCCTCGCAATCACCGCCGCCCTGATTCTCGTGTCCGGCATCTCCTGGAAAATCGTCACGCCCCTGTTTGCCGGCGGTGCCGTCCTTGGCGGGCTCGTCATCTGGATGGCACTGTACATGCAGGAGTTTCTCGTCAAGACATTCGGGTTCCACCAGTATCAGTTCGCCCGGGTTTATTCCTGGCTGGATCCGTACACATACTCCACCGATGAAGGCCGCCACCTCATCACGTCCCTGAACGCCATCGGATCGGGACAGATCAGCGGCAAAGGATTCATGGGCCGGGAAGTCTATGTGCCGGAAGCCCATACCGACTTCATCTTCTCTGTCATCGCGGAGGACTGGGGCTTTATCGGTGCGAGCGTCGTCATCTCTCTTTACTTTGTCCTGATCTACCACCTGACGAAAATCACGCTCCAGCTGAAGGACCCGTTCAGCACTTATGTCCTGTCCGGGATTATCGCCATGATCACCTTCCACGTGTTCCAGAACATCGGAATGACGATCCAGGTGCTCCCGATCACCGGCATCCCCCTCCCGCTCATCAGCTACGGAGGCAGCTCGATCATGGGCAACATGCTCGCCCTCGGTATCGTGTTCAGCATGAAATTCCACCACCGCACCTACATGTTCAGCACAGAAACGGATGACTAAAGGAAAAGCGGAGCGGGCCGGAAGATGAAGTCAGCCGGCGCATGGCTGACAGACCCGCTGATGCGGGCCTCCGAGCCCCTGCCGCCCGCAGCTGGACACAGAAAAGCGGAGGGCGGCGTTTTGCCCTGACAGGCATAAGCCGATCCGAAGAGCGAAGCCTGTTTCGTGGCGCGGATCGGTTTATGACCCCGAGAAGCAGCCGCCCGCAGCCGGACACAGAAAAGCGGAGGACGGCTGACTGACCCGCTTGCCCAAATCCCACTTTCACCAAAAAGCTCCCGCCCCTCGATTACCGAGGAGCGGGAGCTTTTTGATCAGGTCGTGCGCGGGTGGGGAACATTTGCGGGCGGGGCGAGGGCTTTGAGCAGCTCCAGGCGAGACTTCGTGATCGTGACCGGGATTCCGAGAGCGGAAATCCGCTCCGCGATTGTTTTGACGTCTTTCTCTTTGGCCATCCGTTCCACCTCATCCTTCCTGTAGATTCCGACGCAACATCCGGGGCAAGGTTGCCTGTTGTTCCATGATGCCGAACCTTATATATATGCCCTTTTATCATACCACCGGAGTCGGGGATCAAATCTTTCAATTTTGTTACAAAGGTTAACCGACCGTAAAGTTTTTATTCACCGACTTATTGGATGAGTGGAATCATATCGCCTGCGAGTGAGCGCGTAGACATCGCGAGTGGGATCATACGGCCATCGAGTGAGCGCATTCGAGTGCCGAGTGGAATCGCAGCTTTCCGCACCTCTGTTTTTCTCCGCTTTCATTTCAAAAGCCGGTTTTCTGACTAATCAGAAGGAATCCGCGAGACGGGCGGGAGCACCGTTAATCGAAGGCCCCGCAGAGCGCAGCTCGAGAAGGCTGCTAATGTTGCTCAACGCCATCATTTTTAATCGCAGACGCTGAATTTCGCGTTGGCGTCGGCAACGCCCGCGGTAAGCGGGCGGATTTCTTCGTCTGAGGGAGTGGACCCAATGCTGTGGACAAAACCGGCTTTCCATTGTGTCTCTCCCATCCGCAGAGTAGAATGGGGTCATCTGAATTGTTTTGGAAAGCAGGTCATCCCGAATGAAAAAAGCCATCATCCTTCTCATGTCTGTTCAGTTCCTCGTTTACCTGGGCTTCGGCATCATCATTCCGGTTCTTCCGGAAGTGGTCGTGGCGCAGGGGTTTGACGAGATGCACGTCGGCGGCCTCCTGACCGTCTATGCGCTTGCCTCGTTCTTCACCGCGCCGCTTTGGGGGGCCTACTCCGACCGCACCGGCAGAAAAAAGCTGATCATGATCGGGCTGGCCGGGTTCAGCCTCAGCTTCTTCCTTTTTGCGCTGTTCACCCACTCGCTTCCGATGATGTATTTGTCTCGGATCATCGGCGGCCTGTTCTCCGGCGCCCTCTACACGGCCGTCACCGGTTTCGTCGCTGACCTGACCGATGAGGAAAACCGCAACAAGTACATGGGCTTCCTCGGCATGTCGATCGGACTCGGCTTCATCTTCGGTCCGGCGATCGGCGGCATCCTGGGAGACTACAGCCTGTCGCTTCCGTTCACCGCCTCCGGCACGCTCGTCCTGCTGTTGCTCGTCTATGCGGCGTTCGTCCTGAAAGAGCCGGAACGGCATGCCGAAGCCAACAAGCGGGCCATCATCCCGGAAGGCGCCTCCAAGCTCTGGGGATACCGGATCCGCTACTTGTTCCTGCTGTCGTTCATGGTGACGTTCCTCCTCGCGGGGGTGGAGGCGACCTTCCAGCTGTTCAACATCCACAAAATCGAGATCACGCCAAAGCAGATCGGCTATCTGTTCATGTTCAGCGGATTCGTCGACGCGGCGATCCAGGGCGGGGTCGTCCGGCGGATCAAGAACGGCATGGAGACGAAGGTCATCACCATCGCCCAGGTCATCACCGCCGCCGGCCTGGTTCTCATGTTGTTCACCGGAAGCCTGTTCTGGGCCGGCCTGTCGCTTTGTGTGTTTACCGCCGGCAATGCCCTGGTCCGGACCATCCTGGTGTCGCTCACGACGAAGGAATCCGGCGGCCGGTACGGCACCGCGGCGGGCATGAGTTACTCGATGGACAACATTGGCCGGATCGCCGGGCCGCTCTTGTTCACCTGGCTGTTCACCCGGCTGCCGGACGGTGTCTATGGTATATCCGCGGCGCTCGCCGTATTGTCTCTCGTTCTGCTTCTGCTTTACCGCCGGTCGGACCAATCGCTCCGGCATGCGCAGCCCTCCCGCTGAAACCGAATCGCAAAAACCCCTGCAGGCCGCTTCCTGCAGGGGTTTTTTCATTCAAAGGATCCGTAAGCGTCCGCGGCCGGACTTTTTCGCCTGGTACATCGCCTGGTCGGCGAGCCGGAGCAGGGCTTCGGGAGTTGAGCGTCCGGGTGCTGCCAGTGCGATGCCGAGGCTGGTCGAGACGCGGATCGGCTGGCTGGCGACCGGCAACGGAAAGTCAAGTGTATCCAGGATTTTTCGTCCGACGGCTTCCGCTTCCTGTTCGTCCCGGCATTCCATGATCAGGACGACAAATTCATCTCCTCCGTGGCGGGCAACAAAGCCGTGGTCGACCGCGCCCGCCACCCGTGCGCCGAACGCCCGGATCACTTCATCGCCCGCTTCATGCCCCCGGGTGTCGTTGATTTGCTTGAATCCGTCGATGTCCATCAAAATGACGGCGAACGGTTCGCCCGTCTTTATGTAGCGATCCAATCTTTGATGGAGACGTTCATAAAACAGCCGCCGATTCGGCAATCCGGTGAGCGGATCATGGTAGGCATAGTTTTGAAGCCGCTCTTCCGCTTCTTTCTGGCGCGTGATATCCCGCACGACGAGCACCATGTGGAGGAAACCGCCGTCCGAACCGAACACCGCGGATCCGGTGAGTTCCGACCAGATCCAGCCTTTCTCAGCGTGGGCGAGCCGCAGACGGAGCGTGAATGTGCCTTCACCGCCGACCGCCCGGTTGAATGCGCGGCGGAGCCGCCGTTCGTCTTCGGGGAAAACGTGCGCCCGGCCGTTGGACCTTGCCAGTTCCTCCGGATCGTAGCCGAACACCTTTCGGCTGGCGGGAGACACATACAGGAAGTCCCATGCTTCATCGACGACGAGGATGACGTCCCGGACATGCTCTGCAATGATCCGGAACCGCCTCTCGCTCTCCATGAACTGCCCGACCAGCTTGTCCAGCTCCCGCATGTCCTTCAGGTGGGCATAGCAGCCGACCCGTTTTCCGGCGCTGACCACCGGCGTGAAGTTGAGCAGGCAACCGACCGGACCATCGCCGGCGCGAACATCCAGGCGGATATCCGTCCGGCCGGATGCATCGGCGTTCAAGAGCGCGTCCGCGGCTCGCGGCCGGTCTCCCCCGGTCACCAGATCGGTGAAAAAGTTGCCGGCAAGTGCGTCTGACCGTGTGCTGAAAAGAAGTTCCGCCGCCCGGTTTGCCGAGAGGATCCTTCCCCCTTCATCCAGTTCGAACACCGCATCGCTGTTGTTTTCAAACAATGCACGGTAACGCGACCCGCCCAGTTCCAGCCGTCCGCTCATGAGTTCGGCCGACTGACGGGCAAGGAATTTCTCTGTGACGTCACGGACCGCAGCGACGACATGTGTGCATTTCCCGTCCTCAAAAAGCGGTGTGAGGCTGGCTTCGGAATGCCGTTTCCCGCCCAGTTCCGCCAAATAGCAGTCCTCATAGACAACCGGTTCACCCGCCACGGCCACCCGCCTGTAGACAGTCTCAAGCACACGGCCCCGTTCATCGCCGATTGTTTCTGCGATGGATCTCCCGATGATATCCGATTGGACGCCAAGCGCCTGCCGTGCCGCCCGATTGATGAATTCATAAATGACTGATCCGTTTTCCCTGATGGCCATGACGAATATCATATCCGAAAGACCGTCCATCAGCACACGCTCTTGAAGGCTACCCGTTGATTCCCCCATGACGCGCCCCCTATCCGTCTATACAATTCTTCCTTTTCACCAGTATAGCGGAAGCCTAATTATTGGGCGAGCTTCCACGGCTCCATGCATAAAAATGGACAGGAACCCGCGCGGGATTCCTGTCCGTTTCAGGTTATTGGGCGACCGGCGCTGCAGCTCCGGTCTGCGGGGCAGTTCGTTCCGGATGGGCTCTTCGGATGACCGACGGACGTGCCAGCCAGAGGACGGCCCCGATGAGCGCAATCGTGGAGGAGAGGAGGATCCATTCCGCCGGGAAAAGGTCGTACAGGAAGCCGTATAAGACGGTGCCGAGCGGCATCAGTGCCATCGCCATCGTTTCCAGGACGGCGAACACCCGACCTTTGAAGTCATCATCAACCTGCTTTTGCATCATGACCATGATCGGCGTGTTCACGATACCCGATGAAAGGCCGGAGACGAGCATGAGCGCGCCGAAGAAGATCACCATGGCAACATAAGGGAGGCCGATGAACAGCGGCAAGGCGACGCCGCCCATCGTGAAGGCCATCACGATGATTCCCCGCTTGGCGACGACAAGCGGGCGTTTCACTTCTTTCCTGACGCTCAGCCAGATGCTCATGATGAGCATGCCGACCGCGAGCGCCCCTTCGGTCAAACCGAAATGCTCGGGGGCGATCTTCAGCTTCTCGATCAGGATGAATGAATACCCGACCTGAAAAGCACCGAACAGGAAGTTGACGATCAATGCGATCCAGATGACCGCCATGATGACCGGCTGTGTCTTCAAGTAGGCCAGGCCCGACCTCATGCTCCGGAGCAACGGTTCCTTGGCGGCCTCTTCTTCTTGGCCCCCCGCTTCCGCCTTCCGGTTGAACAGCCGGAAGTTCATCGTTGACTCAAGCAGAAGCGCGATGAGCGAGGCCGCCATATAGAGGAGAAGGAACAGGTTCATCGGCACGGTTCCGTAGAGGAGGCCTCCCGCTGCGGGCGCACCGATCGCCGCAATCGACATGGACATCTGGTTGAGCGACATCGCCTTCTGGATCCGTTCTTCGTCGACAAGAGAAGTCACCGCGGAAGAGAAGGTCACGCCAGAGAATGTCGACGCAAGTGAAAGAACGACGGTCGTGGCATAGATGGCCGGAAGCGACAGGCCGGCGAGAAGGCTGACGCCGAGCAGCCCGCCGAGCGCGGCGACCGTCAATACTTGCGCACCGATGACGATCGGCTTGCGGGGCCAGCGGTCGGCGGCGTAGCCGGCAAACGGAGCGGCAAGTGTCCTCGGCAGAATGCTGCAGATCAGGTTCATTGCAAAACTGGCCGCCGACCCGGTGAGCTGGAGAATATAGAAACTGATGGCAAATGTATAAACTTGAGCTCCGAATGACGAAATGAGCTTGCTGGCCGTGAATGTCCACAGGTGCCAGGTCGCCCGGCGCAGTTTTACCGCCTGATCCAATTTAGCCACACTCCTTGTTTAATTTACTTGAACAAATCATACCATCCGGCGAACCCAATCACAAGAGAAAGTTAAATTTAATTAAACTCTTTGGCCAAAAAAATAAGTTTACAGCCAGCGCCGGGGTTTGAGCGATTCAGCGTCCCGCCGATTGTCCTGGGGGAACTCCGCCGGTTCTCTGGCGGGGAAATCAGTTTTTGTCCGGCCGGGCAAGTTTTCCTTCTGAGTCTCGGGAGCCAGCTTTCTGGCTGCAAGCGCCCATAGGTTGAACGTGGCCCGGAACAACTTTTGTGCATCCATCATGTTTTCACACTCCTTGTTTAATTTGATTAAACAAATCATAACACGGTATCACTTCACACGCAAGCTAAAGTTTAATATAATTAAACAGAAGGAGTGAGTGATTTGCCGACACTGGGTGAACGGATCCGCTCGATCCGAAAAGAACGGAAACTGACATTGGACAACATTGCGGGTGAGCGGATGTCAAAAGGCATGCTGTCCCTGATCGAAAACAACAAAGCCAAGCCCTCAATGGAGAGCCTTTCCTACATAGCGGAACGACTCGGTGTCTCCCCTTCCGAACTGCTGGAGGAAGTGAGTGCCCATGAACTCCGGGAAGTACTGGAGAAGGCGGAAGAGTTGGCGAAGGTGAAAGTATACGACCAGAAAAAAGCCGAATCGCAGCAGCGGATTGTGGACCTCCTCTCCCCTTATGCAGAGCGTCTCGGAGACAGCTATGAGTCGGCGCGGATTCTGCAGCTTTATGCGTATGCGCTCCACTTTCTCGAGTTGGAGGGCTGGGAGGGGGCACTGGAGCGGGCGGCGGCCATTTATGACAGCCTGAACATTACCGCGCGCCGTGCCGATATCGGCATGTTCAGGGCGCAGATGCTGTACACCCGCCACCGATACGCGGATTCGCTCGCCGTCCTGCTGAGCGAGCGGCGGGCGCTCGAGTCACGGGGGACATTCATCGAGCCGATGACGAAGCTCGATTTTGATTACCTGGAAGCCGCGCTCCACTATGCCGTCGGCCAGGATGAGGAAGCACTCCGGGTCATGGACGCGGCGCTCGTTTTTTCACGGGAGAAGGGACTGTACTACCGGATGAGCGACTGGTACCGGCTGGCCGCCATCCATGCCCTCATGACCGGCAACCGGGAAAACTATGCCCACTACCGGCTCAAACTGGAACAATACAGCACTTTTGCCGAAGACGAGGAGACCGGGGGCTTTTTGAAGTTCCTGGATATCCACGAACTGACATCCTATGACCATCAGTATGCAGAGGCGCTGGAGCTGGTTCGGGAAGTGGAACAGAAAGTGACGGAGGAAGGCGGCGATCCCGAGAACCTTCTCCACTCTCCGTATTTGAAGATGGAGGCCGGAAAGGCGCTGTCCGGCCTCGGCAGGCACGAGGAAGCGATCGGACAGCTGCGTCAGGTTCAGGTGCCAAGAGAGTTCATCCATCACCCGATCGACTTGTCGATCTTTTTTGAAGGAGAGGCTTTTCTGGCCGAGTCGCTTGAAGCCAGCGGAAAAAGCGAAGAAGCGGAGGAAGTCATCCGCCGGGCGCATGAACAGATCTCTCCGCTCATCGAGACGCCGTACAAAAAGCGGATCCGGCAAGTGTACGACCGGATGACCGGAGGAAACTGAAAAAGACTGCCCGTGCAAGTCCGTTGGATAACGGCTTGTTGGGCAGTCTTTTTGTCGAGCGAGACGCAATGAGTCGCGAGTGAGACGCTTTGACCCGCGAGTGTGTCGCTTTTCCGCGCGAGTGAGACGCAATTGGGTGCGAATGGGTCGCTCCCGCCTGAAAAGGTTTTACGCGTCGATCGGCTGGCTGTCGGCCGACTCGTTGAAGACGTGCCGGTCGAGTTCGCCGCTGACGCTCGCGGCGGTGACGCTTGCGGTCATCGAGCCGCTGACGTTGAGCGCCGTCCGCCCCATATCGATGAGCGGTTCGACGGAGATGAGCACGCCGGCAAGTGCGACCGGCAGGTTCATCGCCGACAGGACGAGGATGGCGGCGAATGTCGCCCCGCCTCCGACGCCCGCGACGCCGAATGAGCTGAGTGCCGTGATGAGGATCAGCGTTGCGATGAAACCGGGCTCAAGCGGATTGATGCCGACGGACGGGGCGATCATGACGGCGAGCATCGCCGGGTACACGCCGGCACAGCCGTTCTGTCCGATCGACAACCCGAATGAACCCGCAAAGTTCGCGGTGGCATCGGGCACGCCGAGACGGTCCGTCTGGGTTTTGATGTTGAGCGGCAGAGCGCCCGCGCTGGAGCGGGAAGAAAAAGCGAACAGCAGGGTCTCCGCTGTTTTCTTCACATAGGTGACCGGGTTGAGGCCATTCATCGCGATGATCGCCAGGTGAATCAGGAACATGACGATCAAGGCGGCATAGGACGCCAGGACAAACTTCCCGAGATTCAGAATCGCCCCGAAATCGGACGTGGCGACCGTGCGGGCCATGATCGCGAGGATCCCGTATGGCGTCAGGCGGAGGATCAGTTTCACCACACGCATGATCAGGGCATAGATTGCATCAATCCCCTTTTTCACAACCGCTGCGGTTTCCGGCTCTTTTCGGGCAATGCCCATGTAGGCCACGCCGAGGAATGCGGCAAAGATGACAACACCGATCGTCGAGGTCGGCCGCGCACCCGTCAGGTCGAGAAACGGATTGGACGGAATCAGTTCGGTGATCTGCTGCGGCAGCGTGCGGTCCGCCACGTCGGCCGACTGCTGTTCAAGCGACAGGCCGCGTTCGGATTCCGCGGAGCCTTGGACGATGTCGGATGCATCGAGGCCAAACCCCGCCGCCGACAAGATGCCGATGGTCGCGGCAATCGCGGTGGTGGCGATCAACATGCCGAGGACGAGCGCCGCCGTCTTGCCGAAATTCTTTCCTGCCGTCACTTTCGTGAACGCGGCAAGGATGGAAATGAAGACGAGTGGCATGACGATCATCTGAAGGAACCGGATGTAGCCGGATCCGATGATATTAAACCATTCCACAGAGCGGCCGAGAGTTTCGGACTCCGCCCCGTAGATGAGATGCAGGGCGATGCCAAACGCGATGCCGAGCCCCAGGCCCGTGAACACGCGCTTGGAAAAAGAAACATGCCGGCGGTCCATGAAAAACAGGACGCCGACGAGAGCGGCCAGGACGGCCACATTGAGGAGGACCCACCATATATTCATGTTCATTCTCCCATCGTTGGATTCATTGCCGTCCGTGCAGACACAACACCTCTTGACGGCATAACGAAATTTTAATGTTATATAACCTATAAGTCAAGTAGGTTTAATTGCCTTAATTCCCCGTTCGTCTTTTCCGTTGCCGTTCGGTATACTATGGGTTATAGAAAAAAGCACCGGTGGAGGGTTTTGCCATGACACAGGCGATCACAATCATGACGGTTGCCATTTTCATATTGAACATATTCCTCGCCGTCGCGCTGATCTTCCTGGAGCGGCGGGATGCAACATCCACCTGGGCGTGGCTCATGGTCCTCTTCTTCATTCCGGTTTTCGGGTTCTTCATTTATCTCCTGTTCGGAAGGCAGCTCCGCAAACGGCATATGTTCCGCTGGGAGGGGCGCAACCGGATCGGGATTGAGAAGCTCGTCGACTATCAGATCGAGGCGATCGAAGACGGGACGTTTGAATTTAACCTTGACGACACGGCCCACTATAAAGATATGATTTACCTTCATCTGCGAAACAATCATGCCCTTCTCACACAGGACAACGATGTGGAGATTTTCAATGACGGGACGGCGAAGTTCGAATCGCTGATTGCGGATCTCGAGCAGGCAAAGGATCACATCCACATCCAGTACTACATCTTCCGGCTGGACAATCTCGGCAGGCGGATCTTCGATGTACTCGTGAAAAAAGCGAAGCAAGGCGTGAAAGTCCGTGTCCTCTACGATGACATGGGCTCCCGCGGCCTCAGGAAGCGGCATTTCCGGGAACTGGTGGAAGCCGGCGGCGAAGTGGAGGCGTTCTTCCCGGCCATCCTTCCGCTCATCAACCCGCGGATGAACTACCGGAACCACCGCAAAATCGCCATCGTCGACGGGCGGATCGGCTATATCGGCGGATTCAATGTCGGCGATGAATACCTTGGGCTGAAAAAGAAGTTCGGCTACTGGCGGGACACGCACCTGCGGATCGAAGGCAGTGCGCTTCATCCGCTCCAGACCCGGTTCATCCTGGACTGGAACCAGGCATCCACCACTCATGATATCGAATACGCGGACCGGTACTTCCCCGCCATCCCGAGGAAAGGCGAGGTCGGCATCCAGATTGTCTCAAGCGGACCCGACGCCGACTGGGAGCAGATCAAAGACGGCTATCTGAAAATGATCAATCTCGCGAAAAAGTACATTTACATCCAGACGCCTTATTTCATCCCGGATGCCAGCTTTCTCGATTCACTCCGGATCGCCTGCCTGTCGGGCATCGATGTCCGGATCATGATCCCGAACAAGCCCGACCACATGTTTGTCTACTGGGCAACTTACTCCAATGTCGGCTCGCTTCTCAGGGCCGGAGCGAAAGTGTACATTTACGAAAACGGGTTCATCCACGCGAAAATGATCGTCGTCGATGATGAACTGTCGACGGTCGGCACGGCGAACATCGACGTGCGGAGTTTCAAGCTGAACTTTGAAGTGAATGCCTTCATCTATGACCGTGAAGAATCACACGAACTCGCCGAACTGTTTGAACAGGACATGCGGCTCTGCACGGAACTGACCTCGGAGGCCTATCATTCCCGATCGACGGCCATTAAGCTGAAAGAATCCCTGTCACGGCTCGTCTCGCCGATCCTGTGAACAGACGAAAATGCCCGGAAAGCCAGACGGCCTTCCGGGCATTTTTGTTTATTCACTTATCCGGATCTGAAGGCGCACCCTTCCCGGAACCGAGCAGGTACTCTTCGAGCGTGAGTCCGCTGGAATGGATCTTCGCCGCGATTTCCTTGCCGACGTAGCGGTAGTGCCACGACTCGTGCATGTAGCCGGTGATGTCCTCCTTGCCTTCCGGATAGCGGAGAATGAAGCCGAACCTGTGCGCGTTGGCGAACAGCCATTTCCCGGCTTCCGTGTCTCCGAATGAATCGCGGGCCCAGTGCTGTTCCTGGTTCACTTCGCCGATGTCGAACGTCAGGCCGGTCTGGTGCTCCGAGTAACCGGGACGCGCGCTGTACCGGTCCGCCGCTTCCACGCCGTCGCGCGCCACATACTGGTCATACAGTTCCTTTTGCCGCTCAAATGTGCGGAATGTGCTGAACGGGGCCAGTTCAAAGCCGTCAAGCCGTGCGGCGGCGGCCATTTCGTCAAATGCTTCCTGAGCCTCGGGATCCACCCCGGGTGCGAAATCTGCCGGGAGCGGGTATTTTTTATTGGCAAGCAGCACGCCGTCGATATAAGTCGGTTCGGACGGGAGCGGGCGGTTGTCGTCATACTCCGCAATCCCGGCAAGCGGATCATCGGCGGACGATGCAGGGTCCCCGCCTTTTTCGGAAGTTCCCCCTGCGGGCTGTGTCACGACGCCGTCCGCAGGCTGATCGGGACCGTCGCCGGTCGGCTGGCCTGCGGAATCGGGAGCCGAATTTTCTTCTGTCCCTTTCTGACCGCCGGAACCTGCATCCGTCGGGGTTTCGCCGCCTAGTGCACCCCTCAGCGAAGCCGCGCTCTCTTTCAGGTCCCAGCCGTGGGCGCCCGTCCAGGCCGCTCCTCCGCCGAAAAGGAGAACGGCGACCGAAGCGGCGGGAACCCATCCTTTGCTTTTGTGTGTTTTCTTGTTGCGTGTATCGATTCTGCGCATCGTTAGCGGCTACCTTCTTTCCTTATTTTCCATTTCTTTATCGTACCACATCCAGGCCTTGTTCCGTACGTTCTTCCGGTGTGCTATTCTATTTTCATATGACTATTTTTCAACGCGGAGGATGGACCCGATGAATGCACGATGGCTTTCTCTGAACTTCTTTGCTTACTTCTTCACCTGGGGCATCTTTCTGCCGTACTGGACCGGCTGGCTGACGTCGGTCAAGGGGCTGAGCGTTTTTGAGGCCAGCCTCGTCATGGGCGCCGGGATGATTGCCCGTGCCCTGTCGACGCTGTTTCTCTTCCCTGCCGCGGCCCACCGCCTGCCCCTCACGAAACTGATGAGGATCTCCATTCTCCTGTCTCTCTTGATCGGCCTCTTTTACATACCGGCACATTCGCTTGAGGCGTTGTTTGCCGTGACACTCGCGTTCAACCTCGTTTATCCGAATCTCCTGCCGGCGATGGAGTCCGGCGCCTCGGTGCTTATCCAGTCCGAACGGATCAACTATGGCCGCAGCCGCGCCTTCGGTTCGCTCGGTTACACGGTCGCCCTGCTCGTCATCGGCGGCCTAAACGCCTGGTTTGGCAATTCAGCCATCCTGTGGACGATGTTTGCCGGGCTTGCCGTGTTCTACGTTGCCCAACTCGCGGGACCGCCCGCCGTGCTGAGCGCCCGCGCGGCAGAGTCCGGCGAAGGGAGGCGGGGCAATGCATTCCGGCAGCTGCTCGGCATGCGGGGGTTCGTCACCGTGCTCGGCATCTCCATCCTTTTGCAGAGCGCGCATGCCTCGTATTATAATTACGGGTTCATTTACCTGGAGGACCTCGGGGTGGCAAGCTTTGCAATCGGGGTGATCCTGAACGTCGCCGTCATCGCGGAGATCGTGTTTTTCGCACAGGCGGACAAATGGTTCGGTTCGATGAAGTCCTCCAACATGTTCCTGATTGCCGCAGCCGGTTCCACGGCCCGCTGGCTGCTCATCGCACTCGTCCCGGCCGTGTGGATGTTCACGCTCACCCAGGTGCTGCACGCCGTGTCTTTCGGCATCGCACATTATGCATTCATCCGGTACATATCCGAAAAGTTGCCGCGCGGACTGCTTGCTTCCGCGCAAGGTCTGTACGCTGCCCTCGGGATGAGCCTCAGCACCGCATTCCTCACGCTGCTCGGCGGGGCCCTGTACGGCGTGTCGCCGAACCTCTCGTTCCTCGGAATGGCGATGTGCACCATTCCCGCCGGCCTGCTCGTGCTGGCAACACGCAAGCGGTTCTCTTACTGACGGGGCAGGCCGCCCCGATGTTGCAGGTCAAGCCAAAAGGCAAGGACTGCGGATATTTCCGCCGGTCCTTGCCTTTTTTGATTCACCTCAAAACCACATCATTGCGAGCAATACGACAAACAGGAGTCCGAAAAAGCCGGCAAGCAAGTTCATCCACCTGGCTTCGCGGAACATCCCGCGTTCGCGGAAGCCCGATGCCCGGGCCGTGTTCGTGAGCACGAACAGCAGCGACAGCGAAAGCGCGGCGCCGTACATCGCCTGCCGGATGATGAAGACGATTGTCAGGACACCCACGACGGCGATCAGTCCGCCGAGCACCCACCGTTTCCCCTTTGACATGCGGCTCCCCCTTTGGCAAATTGATAAAAAGAGGCAAACGGCAGGACCCGGGTCGCTTCCGTTTGCCTTTATCCGATTAAATCACTTGTGATCCTGTATTCAAAGAGATCATTCCACCGCTTTTTCAGGATGCTGGTAGTAGAACTTGCGCCCGATGTACGTCTGGATGACGAGGAGGGCCCCGCTGACCGCCCAGTAAAGCGGAAGTGCCGACATCGCGGTAAAGGAAATGAACGTGATCATGATCGGTGACATGTAAATGAACATTTTCATCTGCTTCTGTTGCTGTTCAGGCATCGTCCAAAGCGAAACACGCGCCTGGAACAGGTACACGGCTCCCGCGATGAATGCCATGATGATGTCCGGGGCACCGAGGCTGAACCAGAGGAACTGGTGAGCCTGCACGTCCGCGGAGTAGCGGATCGAGAAGTAGAGGCCCATGATGATCGGCATCTGGATCAGTACAGGCAGACAGCCCATATTGAGCGGATTGACTCCGTGTTTCTGGTAAAGACCCATCATTTCCTGCTGCAGCTTCATCTGCTCGTCTTTGTCTTTCGCAGCCTTGATCTTCTTCTGGATCTCGTCCATCTCCGGCTTGAGCGCATCCATCTTGACCTTCATCGCCTGCTGGCTTTTGTAGTTCTTCAGCATGAGCGGCATGAGGACGAGGCGGATGATGACCGTGATGACAATGATGGCGAGCCCGTAGTTTCCGTTGAACGCCTCACCGAGCGACTCGAGCGCCCATTCCATCGGACGGACAAACAAACTGTAGAACGTGCCTTCCTTGTTCTGCACGCTCGAGCAGCCGCCGAGGAGTGTCGCCGTCGCCACGAGGGTGATGATCAACCCTATGCGTTTATTCAATCAATTCACCTACATCTTTTTTCAGGCTATAGAGTAGTATACATCAACCCTCACAGGCATTTCAATTGCGGGCAGGCGCTCAGGCCCCCCCCCCGGCCGGCAGCGCGAAGGAAAAGTAGTCGATCTCCTTGCGCTCCCTGAACTGTTTCGGCGTCATGCCGGTGTATTTTTTGAAGGTGCGCGTGAAATAGCTTTGATTGCAAAAACTGAATTGCTCGGCGATCGTCGAAATCTTCAAGTCGGTGTTGCGAAGGAAATACTGCGATTCCTCGATCTTTCTCATGTTGATGTAGTCAATGAGCGTCAGGCCGGTGTGTTCCCTGAAAATCCGGGAAAGATGGCTCGTGCTGATGTTGAAATGCTCTGCCAGCCGGGCCACCGTCAGATTGGCTTCGATGGAGGCGTCGATGTATTCGATCAGCTCATTGACGACCGGGTGGGGCAAATCCGGGTTTTTGCGCCCCTGGAGAACATGTATGAAAAACTCGACCATATCATTCGTCAGGTCCTGGATGGCGTCCGTGTCAAATTTCCGCTCGACGATCCTCATGCACGTAATATTGAAAGCCACAGTCCGCTCAACAGTGAATTTCGGCTTGAGGAGAATCCGGGCAACAAGCGCAGAAATGATAATGTAGTAAAAAGAAACGTCACGGTCCGCCCGTTCTTCGCCGGCGATTTCGCAGATCATCTCCACGATCTTATTGAGACGCTCCTTCGCTTCCGCCCTTTTCCCTTCTCCGATGCACGAAAGCAGTTCTTTTTCCAGCCGGTAGAAGTCCTCGCTTCTGTCATAGGCCCTCATCACTTCAAAGTCGTCCAAAAACGCCTTGGTCATATCCTGCAACCCTGGGTTCATCATCCTGTTTCACCCGCTTTCTCTATCATGCATTGGGGATCCGTTCGTCCGGCTCACCGCCCCCGCCCTCTTCCGCGGGTACCAGAACGCGGAGATGGCCGGGAAGAACAGAAACTTCCAGAGGCGTGACGCCGCACTCATCTCCGTCGATGTTGCAGACGAGCGGTCGATCCGATTCCACGCGCAGACGCTTTGTCCGGAATGTTTCGACGGCCCCCGCCTCCTGAAGTTTTCCAAGAAGCAGCGCTGCAGACATCCGGACGAGATTCGGCAGTTTCGTGTTTTTGATCACCGTCACATGCAACAGTCCGTCGTCCGTTTCCGCCTCCGGATTCATCCGTTCAAATCCGCCCGTTGAGTTGGTCAGCGCGAGAAGGAGAAGAGAGGCTTCACCGGACCAGCTTCCGTGATCATGCCACAGCTGCAACTCGTTGCCTTCTGCTGAAAACAGAGCCTTGGCACCATGCGCGATATAGGCCAGCGGTCCGAATGCAGATTTCTGTTCAACCGGTACGCCGGCCACGCCTTCCGCGAGCGCGCCGATGGCAATGATGTTCATGAAATACCTGCCGGCCGCCATTCCGATATCCGCCGGTTTGGGCACAAGATCCGGCAGCGCTTGAATTGCTTCTCCAACATCCAGCGGAATGCCGAGCGCGCGTGCAAAGTCATTCACCGTTCCAAGCGGAAGCAGTGCAAAGAGGGGCCGCTCCGGAAGACCCGCGATGCCGTTGACCGCTTCATTCACCGTTCCGTCACCGCCTGCCGCAATGACGAGATCTGCCCCGTCCCGTGTCCCCTCCCGGGCAAACCGCTCCGCATCTCCCGCTTTTTCCGTCAGCCGGGTCGTGACCGAATAGCCGGCGCCGGCGATTGCTGCTTCTGCAGATTTCCGGATCTCTTCTGCTTTTTCCTTGCCCGATGACGGGTTCATGATCAAAACCGCCTGCCGTTGCCGTTTTTCCGACATGTCGCCACTCCATTTCCTGCTCGTTCGTATCCTTCTATACCCTTCGGGCGGAGAATCTCACCTGACCGCACCCGAATTCCCCGTTGAATGCAAAGACGCAAAGAGGCCGTCTATCCGGCGCCGGATAGACGGCTGTCTGGAACGGATTTACAGATTCTCGGTGTTAATCCGATTCTCATCCGTGACGGTATCAGTGTTTTCCTGTTTATGCTCTTGGTTTTGGTCGGTGCCGCCCAGTTTGGCCTGTTGTTGGCCGGCCGGCTTGCCGGTCTCTTTCTTATGATAGAGTCCATCCTCGTCCGGCGCCAGTTTTTTGTCGTCCTGCACTTCCTGGTTGTAGTAATGGACGCTCGTCTGCGCGCCTTCCGCCACCATGTCGTTGTCCTGAAGGTCATATGGATCGGAATAGCCGGCTTTCGTGTCGTCGCTCCTGTTCAGCTGCTGGCTTTCGACGAACGAGTCCACTTTCGTCTTCAAGTTATTGAATGCCACCATCGCTTTATCTCGGTTTTCCTTTTTGCTGAAGTATGCATAGGCACCGGCTGCAAGCCCGGCCAGCAACAGATTGCGGTTTTTGTTCGCCATTCTCCATCATCCTCCATATTTTGCTCTTTGTCAGGTCAATTATTTATCCATAGTCGAGTATACCCGTTCACAAGCTTTCAGAAACCTGCATTCTCATATCGATATGCGGGACGCCTTCGTCATCGTAAGGCTCCGAGATGGATTCGAATCCGCAAGATCCATAGAACGGTTCCAGATGGTGCTGAGCCTGCAGCCGGACCGGCACGGCCCCCCATTCTCCGCGGATGATGTCCTTCGCCCGCTCCACAAGTCCGCGCGCATGGCCGTTCCCCCGCCAGGCCGTCTTGACGATCACGCGGCCGATTGACGGCTCGTCATACCGCTCACCCGGCGGCAGGATTCTGCAGTAGGCGGCGATTTCTCCCCCATCCGTCCCGATCAGATGAAGCGCCTGGCGGTCATGTCCGTCGATCTCCCCGTAGATGCACCGTTGCTCGACGATGAACACATCCACCCGGAGGCGGAGCAGCTCGTAAAGCTCGTCGGTCGTCAATTCTTCGAATCGTTTCATTTCCCATTCCATGGAATCCCCCTCTTTCATTTCAATTTGATTACATTATTCCATAACATATAGTTGAAGTGCGATTTATTTGTTATGCTAGATGAAATAAAAAAGAGGTGGGGGAAGCCATGATCCGTTTGATGACACCGAATGATATCAATACTGTCCGGCAGATTGCGGAAATCAGCCGGCGCCGAGCGTATGAAGGACTATTGCCCGCCCAGGCACTCGAGCAGTCGCTGAACCGCGACTATTCGGCCCCGATGCTGATGAAGCGGATGGAAAAGACGACGATGCTCATCGCGGAACATGAAGGCATGCCCATCGGATTCGCCAACATCACGCGAGTAGATGAGGATGGAGACGCAGAACTGACGGCTTTCCACCTCCTCCCGCAAGTTGAAGGACTCGGCTACGGCCACCGGCTGATCGAGGCCGGGATCAGCCGGCTCGAAGGAGGGCTCCGGCTGTTCGCCTACGTGGAAGGCCCGGACAGCGAAGCCTGCTCATTTTTTGAAGGTTGCGGATTTGAACTGCTGGATGAATTCGAAGAACTGTTCGAAGGCTATCCGACGCTCACCGCACAATATGTTCACTATCTGAAAACACCGGCGCTCGTCTGAGCAGCCGGTGTTTTTTCATTTTTTTCTTGAAATCAAAGCGGGCGCATCGGCTCTCCAAAATCATCATCGGAGTAAGACGACGGTTCCTGCGGTGCGACGGGCGGTTTGCGGACGAGGCACATGATACCGGCGATGTAAAGCAGGATCGATGTGAGCGTCAGGATCCCGGCAAGGAATCCGGCGACGAGGAACAGAATGCCTGCAAGTTTCGAGTTCTTTTTCAGATTAACAACCGCGAAGACGCCCAGGATCGTGCTGATGATGAGCGCGACGATGAAAAACCAGCCGAAGCCGACCATCCAGTCGATGACCGAGTACATGATGTCGATGATGCTTTGCGCCTCGGATTGGCTGAGTGTCGGGTCATTCCAGATTTCCGCCTCGAATTCTTCGCGGAATGCAGGGTCCGACGAAATCATTTTCGTGAAGCCGTTCAGGAGGAACACCCCGATGATCCCCAGGACATTGAAGACGATGCCGATGATGCCAAGAACCATTTCTCCCGTCCGCTTGAATGGTCGCCCATATGCGGTCTGTTCATATTGCATGGATGAAACACCTCTTTTTCTTTTGTTCTCCTTCATCATACGGCTATCTTAGCATATGGTTTCATCCGAAAGGACAGATTTTTTGGACGCTGGAAGGTTTATGCAAACATTTGCCCGGGTATTCTCCAAGTATAACCAAAGAGACGGGAGAGAGAAGAATGGAGAAAAAATTGATCTTTAACAACGCAGATGCCATGTATGCCATTGCCGGTTCATCGGTGCTCACCGCCATCTTGCTGTTGCTTACATTCTGAGGAGGACGACATGGCTGACATTCTGGATTTAGGTACATAAAAAGCAATCCGACCCTGATGAGGACCGGATTGCTTTTTTGATTTTGTTCTGGATTTTATCCCTGGACTTTCACATCATCGTAGTCCGGGTAGCGTTTGAACGCCGTCACAACATACGAACAGACCGCTTCCATTTTGTAGCCGTGCTCACGAGCATGCTCGGCGGCCCGGTCCAGCAGTTGCTTCGCAACGCCGCCTCCCCTGAGCGACGGATGAACGAATGTATGGTCCATGACCATGACGTCCCCCATCATCGTCCACGTGATTTCCGCATCCTGCTTCCCTTCATCCGATTCATGAATGAACGCATACGCATCATTGCCCAGTTCCTGCAGTTGGAATTCCATTTTGGTGTGCCCCTTTCGCATCATTTCAACCTTTGCAGTTGCGGGGGTGTGCGGGAGAGGCCGAGCGGCGCAATGGCCTTTAGGGGTGCGGGAGCAGAGTGAGGGAGCGGGGAGTGGTGCTGCGGGGCATCGGAAGTCGGGACCTTAATCCGATATCCGGTTCCTTACTCCGATTTTCGGTCCCTTACTCCGAAATCAGGTCGCTTACTCCGAAATCCGGTTCCTTACTCCGAAATCAAGTCCCTTACTCCGAAATCCGGTTCCTTACTCCGAAATCAGGTCGCTTACTCCGAAATCCGGTCGCTTACTCCGAAATTCAGTCACTTACTCCGAGATTCGGTCCCTTACTCCGAAATCAGGTCGCTTACTCCGAAATCCGGTTCCTTACTCCGAAATCCGGTCCCTTACTCCGATATCCCATCCCTTACTCCGATCTCCCACTCACCCGGCCTTTCCACGTGGCCCCGGCTTCCTGCAAAGGTTTTCCTTTTTTCAGTCTATCTGCTGGCGGGACCCTTTGCAAACCGGATGCTCTGGATTAAACTGGTCTTCAGACCCCTCAGGCAGAAAGGATGCAGCCCATGTCACTTATTTTTTGGACTCAGATCGTGCTCATTGTCATGTTTGCCCTGTTTGCGTATGCCATCTTGAAAAAAAAGGCGTATTTCTTGATTTCCGGCTTTGCCACGAGGGCGGACGCGGAACAGGAGGAGCTGATCCGAAACGGCTATCCGCAGGGTGTCGGCAGGCTGTTTTTCTTTCTTGCCGCCGGCCTGGCCGTCATTCAAATCCTTTCGTTTTTCGGGTTCTCCCACTCATTTGAAATCCAGATGGCCTTCCTGTTCCTCGGTTTGTTCGGCGGACTCATCTTGCTGTCGCGAAAGGAAATTCCCCAAAAGCGGAAGCGGGCGTTCATCACTTCCTCCGTCATGGCCGTTCTCGTCATCGGCGGGGTCTCCGTCCTGCTCCTGACGGGAAGCCGTCCGGTTGCCGTCACATTCGGGCCGGATTCCCTCGACATTTCGGGGATGTACGGGGAGGAAATCTCCTACCAAGACATCCAGTCCTCCGAACTGCTTGAACGCATGCCGGATGTTTCCTACAAGGAGAACGGCTTCGGCTTTTCTTCATTTGCAAAAGGTTGGTTCAAGACGAAAGAGTATGGGTCCGCCCTTCTTTTTGTCGACATGAGAAAACAGCCTGTCCTGCTGATCAAGACAACCGACGGACCCGTTTTCCTCACGGGAGCAAGCAATGCCCAAACACAACAGTGGAAAAAAAAGATCGATGAAAAAACGGATGCCCCGGCCGATTAAGCCGGACATCCGTTTTTTTCGTCAGCTGAACCAGGATTTGACGGTGTCGATCAGTTTGTTGAAGAAATCCTTCACGCTTTGCCAAAATCCTTCGTCTTTCAGTGTCTCTTTTATTTTGTCGCCGTATTTGTCGTTCAGTTCCTGGCCAAATTGGCTGAGCTTGTCGGACCATTTGCCGAAGTCGATATCAAGCTGGCGGATGCGGTCCATCAGGTCGATGAGGAGCTGGCGGTCTTCGGGCTTCAGTTCGATTTGCAGCTTGTCGAGCTGTTCCTTGACGATCCGCTCGACGTCTTCTTTCGTGGCCGGCTTCTGGTCGGCGATCTGCTGTTTCAGATTGGTGAGCAGTTCATTCACTTTCTGCTCCTCGACGCCCGACTTTTCGGTCAGGTCCGTGGCGACGGACAGTTCGTCATTGGCGACGTCGGTGCGCTCGGTATCGAGCTCTCCGCCGCTTGCTTCATACGCTTTGTAGATCCCCGCAAGCGCCGAGTGGCCGGAGACCGGCTTCGGCGACGCGACATCGACGTTCGCGTCTTCGATGCCGGCGGTCAGCATCGCATTCGCATACATGTCGGACGTGACCTGCGTGATGTTATCCGGCGTGACGATCTGGATGACCAGTCCGCTGCCCGCATCGGTCACGGTGATTTTCGCAGACGAATACATCCGCGCCCGCGGATTGGAGTCTTTGATGTATTTGCCGAGATCTTCTCCGGAGACGGTGATTTCTTCCATTTCCGCCTCGTCGTCAACATCGAGGCTCTCTTTGACGCTCGCTTTTTCTGCATCCGACAGGTTTGCCCCGTATACGACGATCGGCACGCCGAGACGCTCATCGACCGGCGTGTCGGCCGAGGCAGCAGGCGGCAGGATCAGCGAAGCCATCAGCGCCAGCGCCGCCGGCAGTGCCCATTTAATTTTTCGTTTCATCCTCATTCTTCCCCCTTCAACTCAAAGTGCCCTACCCATATAAACGGGCAGAGCACTCGAAAAGTTTCACTTTCAATCAGCAGAGCCCGTTCAGGCTTGTTCTTCTTTCAAATAAGTCCAGCCGTCCTTCTGCTCGATGCGCCGGCCTTTCATGAGCTTGCCGAGCGCCCGCTTGAACGAGGCCTTGCTCATGCCGAACATTTCCTCGATCTCTTCCGGCGTGGACTTGTCCCAGAACGGCATTTTCCCTCCGGCACTGTTCAAATAGCGAAGCACTGTTTCGGCATCGTCTCCGATCCGCTCTTCCTTCCTCGGCAGGAGCGATCCGTTCAGAGAGGCGTCGTCGCGGACGCCGATGACCCGCACTTCCAGTTCCTGGCCGAGCCGGGGCTCGAATTTCATCTCCGAATGGTGGACGAATATCCGGTATTTCTCCGGCTCCGTCAGCATGAACGCGCCGACCGGCAGCAGCCGGTAAGGACGGGCTTTCAGGTTTTTATTGAAAATCGAAGACGGGGCGTCGACGAATTCGTCCATGATCCGCTCTTCGGTGACGAGCCGGCCGAACAGATTGCCGCCCTTGTCGGTGCGGAGCGTCATGTACAGGCAGTCTCCCGGCTTTGGCCACAGCTCGCGCAGCTTCGGCATGTCCGCGGGATTGACGATCACTTCGACCGATGTTCCGATATCCGTCCGGATGCCGTCACGGCCGTCCGTGTCGATCACCTCCGCCCATCCGTAGGAGCCGATTTCCATGCGGGGGAGCCGGGAAGTGGCGGTCAGATTGCCGCGCCGGTCCGGATGGATAAAGACTTTCAGCCTGTCCCCTTCCTCCAGTCCTTCCGGCGCTTCCGAATCATTCATGAAAATTTCCTCTTCCCCGCACGACAACACCCAGCGGGAGCCTTCCCTGCGCTCTGCAGCCGCTTCGATGATCCGGCCGGATTCTGCCTTCGCCATCCTCATCTCTCCTTTTCAATTCCCGTTTTGTCTTCCGTTTGTCCGCCGGCCATCCGCCCGAGCACTTCCGGATGTTCCTCCAGCGTCTCGACCAGTTCGGTGATCCGGTCGATTGCATTCCAGCTCAGGTGGTGCTCAATCCCTTCGACATCGCCGTAGACATATTGCTCATCCACGCCGATGATGCGGAGAAACCGTTCAAGCAGTTCGTGGCGGCGGACCAGCTTCCGGCCGAATGCTTCGCCTTTTTCCGTTAATATTAACCCTTTATACCGTTCATAAACTAAATAGCCTTCCCGGTCCAGCTTTCGGGCCATCTTCGTCACCGAAGAAGGCAGGACTTCCAGCGCCTCGGCGATGTCGGAAACTCTGGCCTCCCCGCGGCCGCCCGACTTCAGCCAGATCTGTTCGATATAGTCTTCCATGCTCGGCGTCGCCATGCCATCAGCCCTTTCCTATCCTGTCCGTCCATTATAGCACGAGGAAGGCGGCGGTTTAAGGAGCGTCACAGTCGGGTATTTTCCAAGCAAAGGCCATTATCTTTTATT
Organism: Bhargavaea ullalensis; assembly: GCF_042432615.1. Classification (NCBI taxonomy): domain Bacteria; kingdom Bacillati; phylum Bacillota; class Bacilli; order Caryophanales; family Caryophanaceae; genus Bhargavaea; species Bhargavaea ullalensis. The sequence continues at coordinate 28,774 of NZ_JBHLWY010000021.1, read as the reverse complement.
AACGTCTTGAAGGAAAGCGGGTGAAAATCAATATGGGCAAAATACTATGGTTCATCATCCTCGCGCTCATCGTATTCTGGGTGCTCGGGCTCATCTTCAAGGTCGCAGGCGGATTAATCCACATCCTGCTGGTTGTCGCGGCCGTACTGTTTATCATTTCACTGTTCACGGGCCGAAGATCCGCCTGAAGAAAGGGATGCCGCACAGCGCGGCATCCCTTTTTATTTAATCTTAGCGTAAATGCACGTATCGCGCACACCGTCACCCGACACCGAACGGGCATCATTGCGGAGCGTCCCTTCTAGCTCAAAGCCGAGCCGTTCCGGAATCGCGCGGCTTTTCAGGTTGAGTGAATCGCAGCGGATTTCAACGCGGCGCGCTCTGAGCGACTCGAAAGCGAACTCGGTGATCCGCGCAGCCGCCTCGGTCATATAACCCTGGCCGGCGAAACGGCTGTCGATCCAGTAGCCGATCTCAAACTTCGGCACTTCCCAGTCGATCCGGTGCAATCCGGACGAGCCGATAAAGGCGCCGTCCTCGATCCGGTACAGATGCAGCCGGAGGTCTTTTCGTGTAACGAAGTCCGCGACCGCCTGGCGAAGGCTTTCCTCCGTCGCCTCAAGCGTGGGCGCTTCCTTGGCGAACGGCAGCCATTCCTTCAGTTCTGCATGGGAATGGGTCAGCGCATCGCATACGTCCGCAGCGTCATCCAGCCGCGGCGCACGGATGACCAGGCGTTCCGAGCGAAATTCATCCGGAAATACCGGAGGGCCGGACACCTGTGCGGGTTCTTCCAGGCTGTTCTCCCGGTCGTTCCACTCCACAGGCGTCGTTGTTCCGCTCAGGAAGTCTTCGCGCGTCATCCCGTAGGTGACGGCGTCATAGTACGACTCCTCCTTCGGCGAATACCACGCCTTGCGGAGATGGGCTTCCTTTACAAATCCCGCCCGCTCGAACGTCTTGCGCATCGGCGCGTTGTCCTGGCGGGTGTGCCCTTCAAGCCGGATTTTCTTGTCCGGCATGCTGAAGACAAAGTCGCAGATGAGCCGCAGCGCCCGCCGGCCGTAGCCGTGCCCGCGCGCCCGGTCCGCGATTCTCAGATCGAACATCGGAATTTCATCCTGCATGTCATACAGCTTGACGATCCCGACTTTCTCTCCTCCGTCCGTCTCTACCCAGAACGTCTTCACTTCATCCGATTCATAGCCGCCCTCTCCGATCGCCTTTTCGATCATCTCCCGCGCCGGGTGCGGAATGCCGTGGTACGGCCAGCTGTTTTCCGTCATGAAGTGGATGAGCTCTTCCTGTTCCTGCATCGTCCATTCTGTCAGTTTCATCCGAAGTCCCTCCGCAGTGCGCTACCCCCGGATCCTGATCAGCCGGAGGGAGTTCAGCACGACGAGCAGCGTCGCCCCCATATCCGCGAAGATCGCGATCCAGAGCGTGAGCCACCCCGGAATGAGCAGGAGCAGCGCAGCAATTTTCAGTCCTAATGCAAACATAATGTTTTCTTTGATGATGCGCAATGTTTTTCGACTGAGCCGTATCGTATACGGCAATTTTTCCAGATCATCCGCCATAAGGGCGATATCCGCCGTCTCAAGCGCCGCGTCTGTCCCTGCACCGCCCATCGCGATGCCGACCGACGCAGCCGCAAGTGCCGGCGCGTCGTTGATGCCGTCTCCCACCATGGCGGCTGAACCGTGCGAGTTGTTGAACTCCTTGATGGCTTTGAGCTTTTCATCCGGCATGAGTCCTGCCCGGACATCCGTGATCCCGATCCGGCCGGCGATGGCTTCGGCCGTTTTGCGGTGATCGCCCGTGAGCATCGCGATTGCCCCGACCCCCGACCGCTTCAGATTCCCGACGATTGCGGCAGCCTCGCGCCTTTCCGAATCGGCAGCGGCGATCAGTCCGGCAAACCGCCCGCCGGAAGTGACGGCCATGACCGTCTTGCCCTCTTCGAGCAATCGCTCTGCGTCCTGCCGGAATGAAACCGGAATATCTGTCTGCTCACTGATCCAGTCAACACTGCCGACGGCAACCCGGTCTCCCGCCACTCTTCCTTCGGCCCCTTTTCCGGTGACCGACCGGAAGTCCGTCACTTCCGGCACGGCGGCTCCTGATCCGCGTGCTTCTTTCAGGATCGCATTTGCCAACGGATGCTGGGACAGCGACTCGACCGCAGCCGCGAGGGCGATGAGCCGCTTCCGCTCCATGTCTTCCGCCATAAGGACGTTCGTCACTTCCGGAACGCCGTTCGTCAGCGTGCCGGTCTTATCAAACGCCACTGCACGGATGCGACCCAGCTCTTCAAGATGGACGCCACCCTTGATCAAAACGCCGTTTCGGGCTGCGTTTCCTATTGCCGTCACGATGGCGACCGGCGTGGAGACGACAAGCGCGCACGGGCATCCGACAACGAGGACGGCGAGGCCCTGATAGATCCATGTGTGCCAGTCCGCTCCCAGCAGCGGAGGCAGTACGGCGACCAGGAAGGCCACCGTCATGATTGCCGGCGTGTACCATTTGGCAAAGCGGTCGACGAATTTCTGGGAAGGGGCTTTTTCCGCCTGCGCCTCTTCGACGAGGTGGATGATCTTGGCGATCGTCGTGTCCTCCGCCCCCTTCGTCACCCGGACTTTGAGTGCTCCTTCCCCGTTCAAAGTGCCTGCGAACACTTCGTCATCAGGCCCTTTCGCCGCCGGGACCGACTCTCCGGTGATGGCCGCCTCGCTGACCGATGAGCGTCCTTCGATGATGATTCCGTCCATGGCCAGCTTCCCGCCCGGACGCACCACCATGACGTCCCCGATCCGGATTTCTTCGGTCGGGATTTCGGCGGGGCTGCCGTTCCGGATCACTTCCGCAACGGGCGGCGCCAGGTCCATGAGGCCCCGGATGGACTGACGGGCTTTGTCCATGGAATAGGCCTCCAGCATCTCCGAGATGGCAAACAGGAAAACGACCACTGCAGCTTCGCGCCATTCGCCGATGATCGCCGCACCGATGACGGCGATCGTCATCAGCGTTTTCATTTCAAATTCCAGACGGGCCAGATTCCTCAGGCCGGCCCGGAACATCCCGAGCCCGCCGGCAAGGATGGACGCAGAAAACAAGGCGATCGTCAGCCAGGCAGACTCCCCTGCCGTGTAGGAGGAAATGAGCCCCGCCGCCAACAGAATCAGTGATACGCCGGTGACGGCGGTTTCCTTTCGCCGGAGAAGCGGCGTTTTCTTCATTTCGGGACGCTTGTTCGCCGGCACGACCTTGATGCCGTCAAATGAGCCCGCTGCTTCAAGCTCTTCCACCGTGGCACCGCCGATCACAGTCAGCTTCGACGCGCCGAAATTCACCTGCGCCCCGCTGACCGTGCTGAGCGAGCTGACATTCCGCTCGAATTTCGCCGCGCAGTTGGCACAGCTGAGGTTTTCCAGCCGATATTCCTGCTTCAGATCAGTTCCCATCCGTATCATCCTCCTCGGCGTGCTCTTGTGCGATGCGGACCAGATCGCGCACATGATGGTCCTGCAAAGAATAATAAACGAGCCGGCCTTCCCGTTCGGACTTGGCGAGCCCATGCTGCTTCAGATAGCGGAGATGATGGGACGCCGTCGCTGTCGACGAGCCGATGATGGCCGACACATCACAGACGCAGAGCTTTCCGCCGATCAAAAGGGAATAGGCAATCTTTAGACGGGTCTGGTCGGCCAGGGCCTTGAAGATCGCCGACATTCCTCCGAACTCCGGAAGCTGCTCCCTGATTAAAGGGACAGTGTCCGCATGAATGCACGTAACATCACAAATCTCTTCCTGTTGCTGAATGCCGGGGTTCCTCCCGGCCTTTGGCTCATTTGCCGCATTCACGACTTGTTCCCCTTTCATTCAAACGTTCATTTGATTGTATGACCTCATTGTATTCGGAGAACTCGCCGAATGCAAGGCCATTCAAACAGAGATTTGAGTTTCCCTCAAATATTGTGCATCGGGAAGGTTTTTTGGACGCGCTAAGGGAATAGAAACATATAGAAGATACCAACCGAGTGACAGAAACCGGCTCCGGGCAAACCGCTGTCCGGTCCGGCAGGAGAGCGAAGGAGTGACAGATTGATGTATAAAAAAATCCTTGTTGCAGTGGATGGATCCGACCACTCCAAGCGCGCCGCCGAGCACGCGGCGGATCTTGCCGCCTCGACGGGCGCCGCTGCAGACATGTTGTACGTGGTCGACTACGACCGCTCCCGTGAAAAGGAGTTCGAAAGCGTCCCAAAAGATGAACTCGAAGGGAAAATCACCGACCGGCTCGACCATATCTTCGAAGTGTTCCGCGAAAAAGGCGTGGGTCCCGCGCTCAAGATCCAATACGGCGAACCCGGACCGACCATCGTCAAATTCTGCAACGCCGAAGATTACGACATCCTCATTGTCGGCAGCCGCGGCCTGAATGCCTTCCAGGAAATGGTGCTCGGCAGTGTCAGCCACAAAGTCGCCAAGCGTGTCGACTGCCCCGTCCTTCTCGTCAAATGACCAAACGCCCATCCGGTGCGGATGGGCGTTTTGGATGTACAGGCCGATTGCCAGAGGGCGGAGGGCGGGTCCTGTCCATTCATCACCGCTTTCTATCTATTCATCGCCGCTTTCTATCTATTCATCACCGCATTCTATCTATTCATCTCTGCTCACCACCTGTTCATCCATTTCCAAGGGGGAATCTCATCATGAAAAAAGGAACATTCAACGCCATCACGGACATTGAAGGCGTGGCGGTCGGCCACGTTACGCTCGACGGCCCGCTCGACGGGGAGGACTACCGATGCACCGGCGTGACGGCCATCCTTCCTCACGCCGGCAATCTGTTCAAGGAAAAAGTGCCTGCCGCTTCGTTTGTCCTCAACGGGTTCGGCAAGACGGCCGGCCTCATCCAAGTTGAAGAACTCGGCGTGCTCGAGTCACCGGTCATGCTGACGAATACGTTCAGCGTCGGAGCCGTACTCGAGGGAACCCTCCGGCATATGCTCTCGGAAAACCCTGAAATCGGCGACTCGTCCAGCTCGCTCAATGTAGTCGTCGGCGAATGCAACGACTCTTTCCTCAACTCGATGCGACGGATGGAAGTCCGTCCGGAGCATGCCGAACAAGCGATCCGCTCGGCAACGGGCGGTGAATTCGCGCAGGGCGCGACAGGGGCCGGCAAAGGGATGATCTGCTACGGCGCAAAGGGGGGAATCGGCAGTTCTTCCCGCACCGCGGAGCATGCGGGACGCCGATTCACCGTCGGCACGCTCGTGCTCACGAACTTCGGACGCGGCAATGAATGCCGGTTCCCCGGATGGGTCGCACCTGAAGAGCCGGCTCCTGAAACACCGGTTGCGGGCTCGGATCCATCCGCCTCGGACCGGGATGAAAAACGGCCGGACGGCTCCGTCATCATCGTCGTTGCGACCGACGCCCCGCTCGACAGCCGACAGCTCGGCCGTCTTGCAAAAAGGGCATCCATCGGGCTCGGGCGAACGGGCACGCACATCCACAACGGCAGCGGCGACATCATCATCGCTTTCTCCACCGGCTATACCGTCCCGCATGGCGGCGATGACCCGCTCATCGTACGCGAAACATTCAAAGACGATCACCCGCTCATGAACGACCTGTTCCAGGCCGCCATCGAGTCCACCGAGGAAGCGATCCTCCAGTCGCTGCTCCACGCGGAAGACACACGCGGACGCAAAGGACGCTCAGTCAAAAAAGCCGATTTCGAGACCGATCCCCTCGGCTGAATCAAACAAGGGCAGGTTCTCCCGATACGGGGAACCTGCCCTTTCTTTGATTTTATCTTCCGCCCCGGTCCTCCGTCTTAAGGAAAGAGTTTCAGCACGTCTCCCTCAACGTCGCCGTCGATCCGGGTCTCATGATAATCCCCGGCGACCCAGTCTTTTGCCTGGTCGTGGAACCATTCCGATTTCATGTGGCCGCTCTGGCCCGGCCCGACGATGTTCCATGTACTGGACAGGTCGGACAGATCGGCGACGAACCGCCAGGAAGCGCCGTGATCAGCGGATCCGTCTTCCTTGAAACCGGCCGCCTGGACGGTGATTCCTGAGCCGCTTGTCGCGGTGCGCGGCGGACTCAGCAGCCGCTCGAACACCGGAGAAGCGCTGCCGAGCGGATGCGGGAAGACGAGCTGGTGAAAGTCGCCCCACTTCCACTTGTCCGTATTTTCGCCGTACTTGCCGGAAATGCCCTTGATCGTCTTTTCGAACGAGTCGCTCACCCATTTGTCGACGCCGCCGTATTCCGTCACCCATTCACCCGGATTGCCGGCATACGCCCGGCGCATCATTTCGTCGGTGATGTGGTTTTTGCCGGGCATGAGTCCGTAAACATCTTCCGGCATGGTGCTCCGGAACATCGTCTTCGGCAACTCCTTCATCCACTTATGGAAGATGAGCGGCGCAGCCAGATCTTTGTCGTCCTCCTGGTTCCATTCCTCGAGGAGCTTCACCGCTCCGCCGAATTCCTTATCCGTCCCCGTGTTCTTCAGCGAACCGAGCATGTCCTCCAGAAATTCGCGCGCATACAGGTTCTTCACGTCCATCTGGAGAGCCATCATGTCTTCGGGCGTGAATGAATCTCCGGCCCGGAGCACTTCCGCGATTCGTTCGTACCGGTACGGCTGTGCCCAGAAGTCGGTGATATGATACGGATAGTTCTCATTGATGACCCGGTTGTTCGCCGTCGCGACGAATCCTTCCTCCGGATTGACCGCCGTCGGCAGCTCCTCGTACGGGATGTAGCCTTCCCAGCCGTACTCGGATGAGTTGCCCGGAACCGGCAGCTGGCCGTCTCCTTTTTTGCGGATCGGGATATTGCCGTTCGCCCGGTAGGCGATCGTCCCGTCCACCGAAGCAAAGACGAAGTTCTGCGCGGGAGCGTTGAAGTTCCGGAGCGCTTGCTCGAAGTCATTCCAGTCCGAAGCTTTATTCATCTGCAGCACCGCCTCCAGCTCCCGGGTCGGCTCAAGGGCGGTCCACTGCATTGACAGCACATCGCCGTCCGTCCCTGTGTCCTGGAGCATGATATCCGAAATGACCGGGCCGTGGCGGGTCGTCACCACTTCAAATTCGATCGTGCCGCCGTCCTTCACCTTGATCGGCTCATCGCGGACGGTCGCCCGCTCCCACTCGCCGTCCCAGCGGAATTCCGCCGGATTGTCCGGGTTCTGCTCCTCGATATAGAGGTCCTGCACGTCCGGTCCGACATTCGTCACGCCCCATGCCACTTTTTCGGTATGGCCGAGGATGATCCCGGGGATGCCGCCGAAAATGACGCCCGCCACATTTTGTTCGGGCGATTCGAGATGCATCTCGTACCAGATCGACGGGGTGGTCAGCCCGAGGTGCGGATCGTCCGCAAGCAGCGGCTTGCCTGACGCCGTCTTGTCGCCCGACACGACCCAGTTGTTGCTTCCGTTATGCTCCGGGGGAATGAGCGATGCATCGAACGCGCCCGCGATCGCCACCGGATTCGCACGGTTCGCCTCGATGATGGACGGTGCATTTTCCGGATACCGGATAAACAGCTCCTTCATCTTCCCTCCATCAAACTCATTCACCGCCCAGTGGCGGAAGGCGAGTGCCGGCCAGTTGCCGCCCAGGTCATAGGCCATGTATTTGCCGATCGTCAGCGAATCAATCGGCGTCCACTCTTCCGGCTCATAGCCGAGCAGCCGGAACTCATACGGAAGCTTTCCGTCTTCCTTCGCCTGGCCGATGAACGCATTCACCCCTTCCGCGAACCAGCCGAGCACTTCGCGGGCATCTTCCCCGTAGCCGGACTCCGAATCGGCCGCCGCCTGGCGCAGGCTGAATGTCCTGAACAGCTTGTCGGACGGTACGGCCGCTTCCCCGACGACTTCCGCGAGCCGGCCGGACGCCTGCCTGCGCGCCAGGTCCATCTGGAACAAGCGGTCCTGCGCCTGGACAAACCCCTGCGCCCTGTAGAGATCCGCATCAGACTCCGCCCGGATATGCGGCACCCCCTTCGCATCCCTCACGACGGTCACTTCTTCTTCGAGCACCGGAACGGAAAGCTCCCCTTCCGTCACCGGTTTTGACTTTGATATGTAAGCGTTTACGAAAATCAGTGCGGCCACCGCCAGCACCGCGGCCGTTCCAAGCACTATGACGACCGCTTTCAGCCATTTCGGCCATTTTCTCATTTACTCTCCCCCCTTGATTCTTCCATTCTTCCTTGCCGGGAAAAAACCCTCTTTATCCCGCTCCGCGACAACAAAAACGGACCCGCCCGGCCTTAGCCGTCGGATCCGTGTTTCATCTCTTTCTCCAGCCGGTTTCTCTCCTGTTCTTGCCACAGCCTCTCTTTCGCTTCGGCCAGTTCGTCTTTCTTCGAAATGTCCGCAAGCTTCACGCCGGAGCGGTGGGCGGCGCGGATAATGACGTGGCCTGCAACCGGGGCGGTGAGGAAGACGAAGATGATGCCGAGCAGCAGCCGGACGCTGATGAAGCGTTCGAGCGCCCAAAAGTAAAGGAAGCCGCCGAGCAATGTCAGCAACACCGCGAGCGTCGAGCTTTTCGTCGCTGCATGCGACCGGGTATACACATCCGGCAGCCGGAACAGCCCGATCGCGCTCACAAGGCTCATGAGGCCGCCGGTCACCATGAGAATGGCTGCCGCGTATTCAACGATTGTGTCGGCGTTCAACGATGACCCCCCTCTCGATATATTTCGAGAAGGCGATCGTCCCGATAAAGCTCAGGATGCCGAGGATCAGGATTACTTCCATGAACGCCTTCGTCTCGAGCAGGCAGGAGACGACCGCAATCGAGGCGAGCAGATTGACGCCGATCATATCGAGCGCGATGACCCGGTCGGGCTTGGACGGCCCCCTGATGATCCGGTACACAGCGATGACAATCGTGAAGGAAAACAGAATCAGTGCAATGAGCATCAGCGTATTCACCATCAGCGCGTCACCTCCATGATCGCTTTCTCAAAGTTTTTCAGCTGGACGATCAGGGCTTCCTTTGAATTTTCGATGTCCATCGCGTGAATGTAGAGTCCGCGGCCGTCCTCGGTCACTTCCATGACGACAGACCCCGGCGTCAGCGTGAGCAGCAGCGACAGCGTCGTCACTTCCCCTTCGCTTTCCAGCACCGTATCGTAGCGGAAGATCCCCGGCCGGATCGTCAGCCTCGGGCTCAGGATCTGCCCGATCACCGACCAGCTCGACTTCACCAGTTCCCGGTTGAAGATGAACACGAGCTTCACGATCGCGAACAGCCGCCGCAGGTAAAACTGCGTCCCGAAAAACCGGTGCATGAAAAACACGATGAAGATCCCGACGATGAACCCGGCGGCGAACGTCGTCACCCGGAACTCGTCTTCGTCCAGCAGCAGCATCCAGAGGAACGCGATAAACAGATTGAGCAGGAACTGGCCGGCCGTCGCCCCCGTCTCCCCGTTTTTCCGAAATTTATTCACCCGGCGGCACCTCCCCGAGCACGGCGTCGATGTAAAGCTCCGGATGGGCCAGCACATGCGCCGCATCCGCGACGAACGGCGCGATCGCCTGCGTGCCGATGCCGAGCGCCAGCGTCAGTGCGCCGAGCAGCGACAGCGGGATCAGCTTTTTCTTATTCAGCGGACGCTGCTCCTCGGGCGTGATGATCGTCTCCCCCCAAAAACAGTTCATGAAGATCCGCAAAAGCGAATACAGCACGAACAGGCTGGAAAGAAACCCTGCGAGCAGCAGCCAGTAGTTGCCTCCCTCGACCGCCCCGAGCCCGGTGTACACCTTGCCGATGAACCCGCTGAACGGCGGGATGCCCGCAAGCGACAGCATCGTGATGAAAAACAGCCAGCCGAGCACCGGATAGTTGCGGATGAGGCCGCTCATCCGGTCGATTCTCGACTCTCCCGTCAGGACGACCATCGACCCGACGGCAAGGAACAAGAGGGCCTTGATCACCATGTCATGGATGAGGTAATACACCGATCCCTGGAATGCGGCTTCGTTGAAGACGGCCAGGCCGAGCAGCATGAAGCCGACCGCGATGACGACGTTGTAGGAGGCGATGACGCGGATGTCTTTGTAGGCGATGGCGCCGAGCGAGCCGCCGGCAAGCGTCAGGACGGCCATTGCACCGATGAGCCCGTGCGTGATGGCCGCGTCGTGGTAAAAGATGAGCGTGAACACGCGGAACATCGCGTACACCCCCACTTTCGTCAGCAGCGCCCCGAACAGCGCGGCAACCGGTGCGGGCGGCACCGAATAAGAGCCCGGGAGCCAGAAGTACAGCAGCAGGCCGGCTTTCAGCGCGAACACGATGAGGAAAATCACCGCGATGGCGCTCAGGAGCGGCCCCTGTCCGGCCTCTGCCACCCGGACCGAAATGTGGGCCATGTTCAGAGTGCCGACCGTCCCGTAGAGGAACGCGAGGGCGACGAGGAAAAACCAGGAGGCCACGACATTGATCGCGACGTATTTCACCGATTCCGCGAGTTGCGCCCTGCCGCCCCCGAGCGTGACAAGCACATAAGAGGCGAGCAGCATCACTTCAAAACAGACAAACAGGTTGAACAGGTCACCGGTCAGAAACGAGCCGTTGACACCCGCCACGAGGAAAAACGAGAACGGATAGAAAAACATGTTCTCATGCCGCCGCTCGGTCGCGGCGAATGCATAGAACAAGATCAGGCCGGAGACGACCGAGGTTGTCAGGACGAGCAGTGCAGCGAATGAATCGCCGACGAACAGGATGCCGAACGGCGGTTTCCATCCGCCGAAGTCCAGCCGGAGAATGCCTTCGTCCCGGACTTTCAGGAGCAGCCGGACGCTGATCGCGGTGAGCGACAGGAGAGACAGCGACGCGACCAGCTTCTGCGCCTTGACGGACGGGCGCAGGAAAAACAGCACAAAGCCGGTGAGCAGCGGGACGACCATCGGAAGGACGAGGATATTATTCACGGCGCACCCTCCGGAGGTAGCTCAGGTCGTCCGTCCCGGTCTCCTCGTAGGTCCTGTAGGCGAGCACGAGAAGGAACGCGGTCGTCGCAAAGCTGATGACGATCGCCGTCAGGATGAGTGCCTGCGGCAGTGCATCGACGTACGGCCCGTCCGATTCCCCGAGCAGCGGGACATTCCCGCCGGCCGCGCCGCCCATCGTGATGAGCAGCAGGTGGACGGCGTGCGACAGGACCGCCGTGCCGAGAATCATCCGGATCATGTTGCGCGACAGCAGCAAATAGACCGCCACGGTCACAAGGACACCCGTCAATATGATCATGTGAACTTCCATCCGCTACACATCCTTGCTGATACTCAAAATAATCGTTTCCACCGTTCCGATGACGGTGAGCGCGACGCCGGCTTCAAAAATGGTGACCGTCGCAAGTTCCGTGACGCCGAAGATCGGCAGGTCAAAGTAGCCGAACGTCTGGGAAAGGAACGGCTTCCCGAGGACCGCGGAGGCGGTTCCCGACAGGACGGCGAGCATCGCGCCAAACGCGGCGACTTTCTTGAAGTCGAGCGGCACACCCTCGTGAACCGTTTCGATGTCGTAGACGACGTAAAGAAGAACGAGCGCCGAAGAAAGGACAAGGCCGCCGATGAATCCGCCGCCCGGATCGTTGTGTCCGGACAGGAACAGCTCGACGCCGAACGTCAGGATGATGAAGACGACAATCCGCGAAACCGTCCGGAGGATCACATCATTTCCCTTCAATGTCCCCGCCCCCTTTCTTCGCTTTCAGCACAATGAGCGTATAAACGCCGATCCCGGCGATGAAGAGCACGACCACTTCCAGCATCGTGTCAAACGCACGGAAGTCCCCGAGGATGGCGTTGACGATGTTGTTGCCGCCGGCAAGCGTGTAGGCGTCTTCAAAGTAGCCGGAAATGCTGTTGAACACGTCGTACCCTTTGACCGTCAGCGCGAATCCGGTCACGAGCACGCCCGCGCCGACTGCGATGAGCCCATTGACGATTTTCGTCCGGGCGGGCGCCCGCTCCGGCTTCCAGTCCGGCAAAAAGCGGAAACAGAGCAGGAACAGCACAGTCGTCACCGTCTCGATGACCGTCTGCGTGAGCGCCAGATCCGGCGCACGGAAGTAAATGAAGAAGATGGCGATTGAGTAGCCGAGCACGCCGTTGAGCAGCGTCGCGGTGATCCTCGACTTCACGAACGGCATGGCCAGCGCGGCGAATGACATGATGAGAACGTATGCCACTTCATAAGCCGCGATCTTCTCCATATGGAAATCGGGTTTGAATGCACCTGTCAGGAACAGACTGCCGCCGGCTGCCGCCAGGAAGAACACATAAATGTAGACGAAGTAATCACGGAGATTGCCGGTCATGTAACGCTTCGTGATGAGCGTGGAGCCGGCTTCCGTGCCCCCGATCAAGCCTCTGTACACGGCATCGAGATTCCACCGGAACGGCGGCAGCCGGTAAATCCGGCGCCAGTGGCGGAGCGTGATGAACAGAATGATGCCGGCAGTGATGACGCCGAGCGTCATGAGCAGCGGCGTGTTGATTCCGTGCCACGCCCGAATATGCGGCACGAGGCCGGGCTCGCCCGAGAGCGTCGGAAACACCGCCGGCATTGCCGGTCCGATGACGTACGCTCCCGCCAGATTCGGGAAGAAGAAAATCCCGACGACGAACAGCGCAAGGATGATCGGCGATACGAGCATCCCTTTCGGTGCCTCATGCGGCAGCCGGTCGACTTTCTCCGGCTGCCGGGGACCGAGGAACGTCCGGTAGACGATGATCATGCAGTAGATGAACGTAAAGACACTCGCGACCCAGCCAATGACGGGAAACAGCGCAGATGCGCCGCCTTCGGCAAACGGATTCCCGGAACTGATGGCCACCGCAGCCTCAAAGAACATCTCTTTGCCGAGGAAGCCGTTGAACGGCGGCAGCCCGGCCATCGAGAAGCTGCCGATGACGGCGAGCGTGAACGATACCGGCATGAGCGCCATCAGGCCACCGAGCCGCCGGATATCGCGCGTGCCGAGCTCATGGTCGACGATGCCGACGATCATGAACAGCAAGCCCTTGAACGTGGAATGGTTCACCATGTAAAACAGTGCGGCGAACCCGGCCTGCGCAAAGAGGACCCGGTCGGACCCGGCCCCTGCCGACAGCGCCGCCGAACCGAAACCGAGAAGGCTCATGATGAGGCCGAGCTGGCTGATTGTCGAATAGGCGAGCAGCGCCTTCAGGTCGTTCTGCTTCACCGCATTGAACGATCCCCAGAGGAGCGTGATGATTCCGACGAGGCTGACCGTCCAGAACCAGGCGGCTTCCCCGCCGAACACCGGCGTGAACCGGGCGATCAGGTAGATGCCGGCCTTCACCATCGTCGCGGAGTGAAGGTAGGCACTGACCGGCGTCGGCGCCTCCATCGCATCCGGCAGCCAGATGTGAAACGGGAACTGCGCCGATTTCGTGAACGCTCCGAGCATGACGAGGATCATCGCCGCCAGGTAAAGCGGCTCTGATTTCAATGCAGGGGCGAGGGCGATCGTCTCGCGGATGCTGAACGTCCCCGTCATCGAGTACAGCATGAGGAACCCGGCGAGCATCCCGATGCCGCCGAATACGGTGATCAGCATGGATTTTCGCGCGCCGTAGCGGGAGCCTTTACGGTGGTACCAAAAGGCGATGAGCAGGAACGACGAAATGCTCGTCAGCTCCCAGAACGCATAGAGGACCATCAGATTGTCGGAAAACACGACGCCGAGCATGGCGCCCATGAACAGAAGAATATATGCGTAGAAGTGGCCGAGCGATTCGCGTTGGGACAAATAGTAGATGGAGTAAAGCACGACGAGCGCTCCGACGCCCGTGATCAGCAGGCCGAAAATCATGCTCAGCCCGTCAATATGAAAGGATAGATCGATTCCGGCGGCCGGAATCCAGGGAACCGTGACATTCGCAGTTTTCCCCGATGCAATGCGCGGCAGAATGCTCACAAGCCCTGCGAATAAAACAAGCGGGACCGCCGCCACAAACCAGCCGATCCGGCGGTCGGGAACCACCCGGTACAGCAGCGGAATGACCGCGGCCATGGCGAACGGAAAGAATACTCCTAAAACAACCAGCATGGGAACCCTCCAGTAAATTGGTGTGTCCACGAGAAGCGTTTTCGGGAGCCCTTGACGGACTGGCCGGCAGGGCGCATAATATGGGCGACAGGCCGGTCCTTCGGAAAACCTGATATTCCGAAAACCGGTATAAGGCGGGGCGGATCCGGTCTTTTTGGAAGCCGTCCGCCACCCGCATATGTAGAAAGAGGGACACCCGATCTCCGGCGGGCGTGGCGCCTGCCGTGCCGGTATTTCCCCACTGATCAATTATACAGGAAACAGGCCGCTCCCGCACTCCCGGCGGGCGGGCCGAACCATAATGACGACCGCCGGCCGGCACAGCACCGGGCCGCCGGCATACCAAAAACGAGAGGTGAACACCGCCATGATGAAAAAGCCGGGGATGGACGAACGCATCCTTGTGTGTGTGTACTACGGGCCGAACGGCGAGCGGCTCATCCGCCGCGGCCATCAGATGGCCAGCATGCTGGACTGCCCGTTCTATATTCTGACGGTCGATCCGCTGCCCTATGACGAATTCGACGCAGACAAATCCGACTACGTTGAAAGCTGGAAAGCACTTGCCGACGAGCTCGGTGCCGAAGACTTCATCCTTCGTGATGACGAGAAGCGCGCATCCGCCAAAGTGATCAAGGAAGTCGCCTACGAGCTGAACATCACCCAGATCATCGTCGGCCAGACTGCCCAAAGCCGCTGGGAAGAAATCACAAAAGGCTCATTCATCAACGTCCTCCTGCGCGAGATCCCGTTCGCCGATCTGCACGTCGTGTCAGTGGCACGCACCGTCAAGTCCGAAGAAGAAGGACTTTACGAAAAAGGCGTCCGCGCTTACCTTCTCAAAGACGGCGACGGCTACCGCGTCAGCTTCACACTGACAAAAGGCTGCGCGTTCGAAGGCATCTTCTTCAAGGAGATCGGCACCGACTTCAACAATGGCATCTTCAAATTCATGCACGACCACAAAATGTGCCAAGTCCACGTCCACGACGACCAGATCGAAGAAACCGGCACCGTCGACCGCATCGCGGAAGAAAAGCACGTGAAGTGAAACCGGAATAGGAAAAAGCCGCAGTTCCCCAGGGGACTGCGGCTTTTTCGGCACGGGGAGGCGAGGCAGCGGAGGGCGGAGGGCGGCGGGTTTTCCCGACGTTCACCCCGGGCGGCGGGTTTTCCCGACATTCAGAAGGCGGTTCCCGACATTCAACGCCGCTATCCCGACATTCGCGCACCCTATCCCGACATTCACCCCGGGCGGAGGGTTTTCCCGACATTCAGAAGGCGTTTCCCGACATTCAACGCCGCTATCCCGACATTCGCGCACCCTATCCCGACATTCACCCCGGGCGGCGGGTTTTCCCGACATTCAGAGGGCGGTTCCCGACATTCGCGCACCCTATCCCGACATTCACCCCGGGCAGCCGCCTCTCTCCCCATCCGCCGCATTGAAAAGACCGGAGGGCGCCACGCCCTCCGGTCTTCCAAATTCACGCTTCTTCCCCGACGATTTTCACTTCGAGTTCCAGGTCGACGCCGAAGTTCTTTTTCACTTCGGCCTTGACCATCTCGATCGTGCGGATGTAGTCGGTCGCCGTGGCGCCGTTTTTGTTGATGATGAAGCCGGCGTGTTTTGTCGAAACTTCCGCGCCGCCGTGGCCTTTGCCCTGCATGCCGGAATCCTGGATGAGCTTGCCGGCGAAGTAGCCCGGCGGACGCTTGAAGACGCTGCCCGCGGACGGGTACTCAAGCGGCTGTTTGGATTCGCGCTGGTGGGTGAGGTCTGCGACTTTCGCGTCGATCTCTTCCTGAACGCCTTCCGTCAGATCGAATTCCGCGGACAAAACATAGTAGCCTTTTCGCGCGATGATGCTCGTCCGGTAGCCGAGCTCCAGTTCGTCCTTCGACAGGACGAGCCGTTCGCCTTCCTTCGTGAGCACCGTGCACCGGCGGATGATGTCTTTGATCTCGCCTCCGTAGGCGCCGGCGTTCATGACCATCGCACCGCCGACCGAGCCGGGAATTCCGCAGGCGAACTCAAAGCCGGCGAGCCCCGCCGCCGCGGCCGCGCGCGATACCTGGATGATGTCGGCGCCGCTTTCTGCCCAAATATGGCCGCCGTCCACCCGAATCGCATCGAGCTTGCCGAGATTCAGGACGATGCCCCGCACCCCGCCGTCGCGGACGACCATATTCGACCCGTTCCCGAGAAGGAGAATCGGAATCCCGTTCCGGTGTGCATACCGGACAACTTCCTGCGTTTCCTCCTCCGTTTCCGGCGTGACGAACAAGTCGGCACAGCCGCCCATCTTCGTCGCGGTGTGCAGCGACAGCTTTTCATCGAGCAAGACATCCTCGCTCCGCAGCATCTTTTTCAAATCATCGGCCCATTGCCGTTTATTCATGGGAATGCAGTCCTTTCATCGCCGTTCCACGGCCGCCGGCGAAGCGCATCCCGCCCGCCGGCCGCACCGCATTTCTTATTCCATTCAAAGTCCTTCACAAGTATATAGTATGCTGTGCGCCGCGGATTTTGACAAGCGCCACGCGGGACCGCCGGAGGAGGCGGAATTGACCGACAAAAAACCGCACGGCAGTCGTCATGACCCGCCGTGCGGCAATTCCCGTGTTTCACTCTTCCGCCGCCGCTTTTTCCAGCGCCGATCGGAACAGTTCGTCCGGCTGGGCGCCGGAGATCGCGTATTTCCGGTTCAGGACAAAGAACGGGACGCCGCGCACGCCGAGTGCCGCCGCTTCGCCGATGTCGCCCCTGACATCGCCCGCATACCGGTCCGAATCCAACACGGCCAGCGCTTCCGTCCGGTCGAGGCCGGTTTCCGCCGCGATGTCCGCGAGCACGTCCTTCAGCCCGATCGCTTTGCCCTCCGTGAAATATCCCCGCAGCAGGTTTTCCGTCATTTCCGCACCCTTGCCCTGCTCTTCCGCCCACTTGGCGAGCCGGTGCGCATTGAACGTGTTGCCGGGACGCATGCCGTCGAAGTCGTAGTCGAGCCCGACTTCCTTGGCGGCTGCGCCAATGTTCGCGTTCGAAGCCTCCGCCTGTTCAAGTGATATGCCGTACTTCTCGGCCACGGCCGAAGCCATCGTATGTTCGGAAGAATCCGGAGAGTTCGGGTCGAGCTGGTAGCTTTTATACACAACCTCCGCCCGGTCGCCGAGACCGGTTTCCTTCAGGGCATTTTCCAGTTTCCGTTTACCGATGTAGCAAAATGGGCAAACATAATCAGACCATACTTCGATTTTCATGTGTGGGTCCCCTCTTTCTTTTCTTACATTGTAGAGGTGTTGCAGCCGGCCGGACAACTTTTCAGCTTTGTCCCGGCAGGCTGTTTGTCGGCTTTTGTTTGTGTCCCGGTGAAACTGAGTGATCACTGAATGGAGGAAATTGAATTGACCCAATCCCTATGGCTTGATACCGGCTATCCGCGTGATTCATTCCCGCAGGCGCAGGGGCGGATCAAGTGCGATGTCTGCATCGTCGGCGGGGGGATCAGCGGCCTGGCCGCCGCCGAACAGCTTGCGGCGGCCGGCAAGGATGTCGTCCTCGTTGAACGCGACCGGATCCTTGCCGGCACGACCGGCAATTCCACCGGCAAGCTCACCGCCCAGCATGGCTATGTGTACGCCGATCTGCTGAAGAAGTTCGGCAAGGACGGGGCCAGGACCTATTTTGAGGCCAATGAGGAAGCAGTCCGTCGCGGCGGGGAAATGGCCGGCGAAGGCGAAGCGAGATCGGCCGACTCCTATCTGTTTTCCCAGACCCGCCACGGCACTGAAAAACTGCGCAGGGAGTGGGATGCCTACCGGGAGATCGGCATCCAGGGGACATTCGGCAAAGAGACCGAGCTGCCGTTCCCCGTACAGGCGTCGCTTTCGATGTACGACGAACTCCAGATCCACCCGCTCCGCTTCGGCCAGCGGCTTGCCCGGACGGCCGCCGACCATGGTGCCCGCATCTACGAGATGTCACCGGTCCGCACGATGGACTTCAAGAAAAAGGTCGTCTTCCTCGCTACCGGGGCCGACGTCGAATTCAAGGAACTCATCCTCGCGACCCACTACCCGATCGAAGGGCTCCGCGGCATGAACATCCTGAAGCTCGCCGTCAGCCGTTCCTACATCTCCGCCGCTCCGACCGACCGCGAGCTGAAGGACCAGTACATTTCGGTCGACTCCCCGCAGCGCTCGGTCCGCACGGCGAACATCGACGGGAAGATCTACATGATGCTCGCCGGCAGCAGCCACACCGCCGGCATGAAAAAAGAGACCGATGAAGAATACGGCCGGCTTTCCGAGGACATGGAAACCCTGTTCCACCTGAAGGGCATCACGCACAGCTGGTCGGCGCAGGATCCGCAGACGCCCGACATGGTGCCGTACGTCGGCCGGATCTCAGACAACCTGCCCCATGTATACATCGCCACCGGCTACAGAAAATGGGGCCTCTCGAATTCCCTTGCGGCCGGCCGGATACTCCGCGATCTCATCACGGGGCGCAACAATCCGGCGATCGAACTGTATGACCCGGGACGGAGCGGCTTCGGCTCGCTCCTCCTGCAGGGGCTGAAACTCGGCGGCCTCGTCGCCGGAGAACTCGCCACCGGCTACACGGTGAGGCTCGACTCTCCGACGTGCACGCACATGGGCTGCAAAACCCGCTGGAATGAGGGCGACCGGACATGGGACTGCCCGTGCCACGGCTCCCGCTTCCGCGAAGACGGCTCCGTGCTCGAAGGCCCGGCCACCCAGCCGCTCGATCTTTGATCAAAACCGCAGGCAGGACGCGCGATGCGCCCCGCCTGCGGTTTTGTTTTCCGGGGGCATGGGACACTGGCGCCTTCTTCTGATAAAGTGAAGAAAAAGGAGGCGGAGTCATGATCCTGAAAAGCATCCGGCTGAAAAAGCCGTTTCCGGACAGCGGGCGGTTCCCGTTTGATCTGCCGGTGATCCGCCAGTTCGGCGGGATGGATTTCCGCACGCCGGTCACGATCATAGCCGGCGACAACGGCACCGGCAAGACGACGCTTCTCGAAGGAATCGCCGCGGCTGCCGACAGCATCCTGATCAGCCGGGAGCCCATGGAAGGGAATGCGTCGCTCGCCCATGCGCATGAACTTGCGGAACATCTTGCCCTTTCCTGGTCGGTGAAGACGCGCAATGGCTTTTTCTTCCGTGCGCTCGACTTTGTCACCTACACGATCGAAGTCGCCCGGATGCGCGAAGATGCCCGCGAGGCGATGGAGGAAATCCGGGAGCGCAATCCCGGCAGCCTGGAAATCTTGCCGTATGCCCGTACATATTCAGAACTGCGCAACCTGTACGGCGAAGGGCTCGAGCAGCGTTCCCACGGCGAAAGTTTCCTTGACTTGTTCCAGGCGCGCTTCCGCCCCGGCGGCTTCTATATCCTTGATGAGCCCGAGGCGCCGCTTTCCCCGTCCAGACAACTCGTCCTGCTCGCCATGCTGAACGACATGGTCGCACAGGGCGCCCAGTTCCTCATCTCGACCCATTCGCCGATCCTCATGGCATTTCCCGGAGCGGACTTGTACGAAATCCAAGGCGGCCGGATCGAATCCGTGGATTTTGATGAGATCGAACACGTCCGGATGACGAAGGATTTCCTGGATGCGCCGGAGCGGTTCCTGCGGCATCTGTTCGGCTGACGCGAGTCGCACAGCCGGAAGAAGCTTCGGCACTTCTTCCGATCAAAAATGAAACCGGCTCCCGTGACGGGTGCCGGTTTTTGTCTGCCTAATGGCCCTCTTTTTCAAAGTTGCTGCCGGAAATTTCGTTGACGCGCTGGACGACGACGAATGCATCGGGGTCGACATTTCGGATGATCGTGCGGATTCGTGCCATTTCAAGGCGGTCGACCACCGTGTAGATGACTTTTTTCGTATCGGTCGTAAAGGCGCCTTCTCCACGGAGGAACGTGACGCCGCGGCCGATTTCGTCAATGAAGCCGCGGGCCAGTTCGTCGGCACGGTCGGAGATGATCATGACGGACAGTGACTCGTCGAGACCTTCGACGACCATGTCGATCACTTTGGAGGCGATGAAGTACGTGATCATCGAGTAGAATGTTGTCTCCCATGTAAAGACGAGAAGCCCGGCGAGCGTGAAGATGAACACGTTCATGATCATGACGATCTGGCCGACCGAGATCGGCCGGCGTTTGCTGATCAGGATGGCGAGGATTTCCGTGCCGTCGAGCGCGCCGCCCGTCCGGATGACAAGGCCGACGCCGACGCCGAGCACGACCGCGCCGATGATCGTCGCGAGGAACAGGTCATGCGTGACGACGTCGAACCGCTCGAAGAATTTTGTGGCGACGGAAAGGACCAGAATGCCGTAGAGCGCCTCGACCGTGAATTTGAGTCCGAGCCGTTTGTAGCCGAGGAACAAGAACGGGATATTCAGCAGGACGATGAACACACTGAGGGAGAGCGGCGTCATTTCCGAGAAGATGATTGAGAGGCCGATGACGCCGCCGTCCAGGATTTCGTTCGGGACGAGGAACAGCTGCAGGCCGATCGCTGCGATCACGGCCCCGATGGTGATCATGATGAATTGGGCGACCGGCGAATCCGCCACCCGTTTGTTTCTGCTCATTCTGGCTCCTCCTCCCACTGGTTGCTGCTTTCATTATTCCAAAGCCGCGGGGACGGTTGCAAGCCGGGCGACCGGGAAAATCATTTCAGCTCCCTCCCAGAACATCAAAACCCCCGGCATCGCGGCCGGGGGCTTGAACCTTATTCAGAGAGGGCTGCAGTCAGAACCGGAACGATCTGCTTTTTCCGGGAGACGACGCCTTTGAGTTTCGTGAGGTTGTTCTCGAGCGGTGCGTGGAATGCGCCGCATGCGGCATCCGCTTCGCTGCCGAGGACGAGAACCGTGGAATCGTTCTCGAGGATGTCGGTGATGGCGAGCATGTAGAGGGACAGCTCCCGCTCCGCGATCGTGCGGTACAGCAGGTCCTCAAGCTCTTCCTTGCGGCCCAGCACGTCATCCACGTCCACTGTGTTCACCTGTGCGATGACGACTTTTTTGCCGCCCATCTCGAATTCTTTCGCATCCATGTTGATGAGTTCATCCAGTGTTTTCTTGCTCAGGTCGGCACCCGCCTTCAGCATGGCAAGGCCGTATTCTTCCGCGTCCACATCTGCAATCGACGCAAGTTCGTCCGCCGCTTTCCGGTCTTCTTCCGTGAACGTCGGCGACTTGAACAGCAGCGAGTCGGAGACGATCGCCGACAGCATGAGGCCCGCGATGTCTTTCGGAATGTCGACGCCGTTCTCTTTGTAGAGTTTGTTGAGAATCGTCGCCGTGCAGCCGACCGGCTCCGCACGGTAATAAAGCGGGTCGGCCGTCTCGAAGTTGGCGATCCGGTGATGGTCGACGACTTCGAGGATGCGGACGTCCGCGATGTCCTCCGCGCTCTGCTGGCGCTCATTGTGGTCGACGAGGATGACTTCCTCGGCCTCCGCCGCCACTTTTTTCACGAGGCGCGGTGCGTCAAAACCGAATTTCTCCAGTGCGTAGGCCGTTTCGTCGTTCACTTCGCCGAGGCGGACCGCTTCCGCATCCATTCCGAGTTCTTTCTTTAAATGTGCGTAGGCGATTGCCGCCGTGATGGAGTCCGTGTCCGGGTTCTGATGTCCGAAAACCAGTACTTTTGCCATTGAAACATTCACTCCTGACCGTCTTGTCTCTCATTTTCCAAACTTATTTTATCATAACTCGCCCGCCGACAATAAGGCGGCGAGGTCCTCTTTGTTGATGAGGAAATCGGCGAGCGTGTATTCGTCGAGCACGGCCAGATAGGCAAGCAGTGCCCGGTTGAGCGAGCCGCGCAGGCCGCAGATCGGGCTGAGGACGCATTGATTCGCCGTGGAAGAGAAGCATTCGACGAGGTTGAAGTCATCTTCCGTCTGGCGGACGACCGCCCCGATATTGATCGCTTCCGGCGCAACGGCAAGCCTCACGCCGCCGCCCCGGCCCCGGATTGTCTCGACATAGCCCATTTTACCGAGTTCGTGAGTCACTTTCATCAGATGGTTTTTTGAAATGCCGTATGCATCCGAAATTCCCTGGATCGTCGACAGTTCCCCCGGCCCTTTTGTCCCGAGGTACATGAGGACGCGCAGGGAATAGTCGGTATACATCGTGAGTCTCATGAATGGTCACTCACCTTTCTATCCATATTATAAGCGCTGTCGCTCATTCCATAAAGAAAAGCGCCATGTCCGAAAATTTGTCTTTTCTTTGAATGGAATGTGGCTGAATTTCGACAGCCATTTAAACATGTATTTTATATATTGCTTTAAGCGCCGGACCGCAGTATTCTTGACTCAAGAACAAAACACACAGACGAAAGGTGAGAGTGCAATGCTTTCCCAACAAACCATCGATATCGTAAAATCCACAGTTCCTGTCCTGGAGCAGCACGGCAAAACGATTACGACCGTCTTCTATAAAAACATGTTTGAAGCTCATCCGGAGCTCCTGAATATCTTCAACCACGCAAACCAATCCCGCGGACGCCAACAGACGGCTCTGTCCAACACCGTCCTCGCAGCCGCCAAGTATATCGACAACCTGGAAGCCATCGTGCCGGTCGTCGTCCAGATCGGCGAAAAGCACCGCGGCCTCAACGTACGCCCTGAGCACTATCCGATCGTCGGCTACCATCTCCTCGGCGCCATCAAAGAAGTGCTCGGCGACGCCGCCACTCCTGAAATCATCGGCGCATGGGGCGAAGCATACGAAGCAATCGCAGACGCCTTCATCGGCGTAGAGAAGAAAATGTATGAAGAAGCAGCCAACCAGGAAAACGGCTGGGACGGTTTCAAGGACTTCGTCGTTGCGAAAAAAGTGGAAGAAAGCGACGTCATCACGTCCTTCTACCTGAAGCCTGCAGACGGCAAAGGCGTGCCTTCGTACATCCCCGGCCAATACCTGACGATCCGCGTTTCGATTCCCGGCGAAAAGTACACGATGATCCGCCAGTACAGCCTGTCCCGCGCACCTCGCGAAGACATGTTCCGCATTTCCGTGAAGCGTGAAGACGAATGCAATCCGGAAGGCAAGGTATCGACTTACCTTCACCGCCAAGTGAACGAAGGCGACAAGATCGAAGTGAGCGCACCGGCCGGCGTATTCTACCTGAGTACCGAAGCCGTGACTCCGGTCACACTCATCTCCGGCGGCGTCGGCCTCACTCCGATGATGTCGATGTTCGATCACATCACGAACAACCAGCCGGAACGCGCGGTGTCATTCATCCACTCCGCCCGCAATCCGCAGCTTCAGGCATTCGACGGCGACCTCCGCGAATTGGCGGCCGGCCTCGAGAACGCCTCGTACTCGGTCCGCTACTCCGACACGGACGGCTTCCTCGACCGCGACTTCCTGGAAAGCCGCGTCCTTGACGGCAGCGACGTCTACATCTGCGGCCCGGCACCATTCATGAACGCCATGATCTTCGAACTGAAAGCACTCGGCGTACCGATGGAGAAAATCCACTACGAATTCTTCGGCCCTGCCGCTGAACTCGAAGCCGTCACTGCTTAACATCAAACAAGCGAGCCCCCGGCCGGAAGAAACTTCCCGGCCGGGGGCTTTTTTGTATGGTGATATTTTGCGATTGTCCCTAAACTCCATCAGTCGAAGAAATCCGCTCGCTTACCGCGGGCGTCGGCTCAGTCTCCTCGAGCTGCGCTCTGCGGGGCCTTCGCCTGACGCTTTTCCCGCAGGTGTCTCGAAAATTTCTTCTCCTTCTGAACGATATTCACACAGAGAACCTTCAACCCATCCACTCCAGCCAAAGATAGAGCCCGGTCAACGTCACGATCAGCACCGGAACCGTCAGCACGATTCCGACTTTGAAGTAATAGCCCCACGAAATCCTGACACCCTTCAAAGACAAAACATGCAGCCAGAGGAGTGTCGCGAGCGAACCGATCGGCGTCATTTTCGGTCCGAGGTCCGAACCGATGACATTCGCATAAACCAGTGCTTCCCTCACCCGTTCCGGCACGTCCGCATCCGCGATGGCAAGCGCGTCGATCATGACGGTCGGCAGGTTGTTCATGACCGAAGACAGAATCGCTGCGATGAAGCCCATTCCAATGGTCGCCGCATACAGGCCATGTGCCGCCGTCCATTCGATGAGAGAAGCCAGCATATCGGTGAGGCCCGCGTTGCGCAGTCCATAGACGACCACATACATGCCGATTGAGAAAAAGACGATCGCCCAGGGCGCGGCCCTGATGACCGCCCTCCCGTCGACAGCCTCGCTCGGTGCGGAAATGCCGAGGAACAGAAGCGCGACAGCCATGGCGATCAAAGACACCGGTACCCCGATCACTTCGCTCAAGAAATAGCCCGCGAGCAATACCGCAATCACAGCCCACGACAACCGAAACAGCTTGGCATCCTTGATTGCTGATCGGGGCTCGGCGAGTTTGGATGCGTCAACCGTCTTCGGAATGCTTTTGCCGAAGTACAGATAAAGAACGAGCAGGCTTGCCGCCAGGCTGAAAAAGTTCGGCACGACCATCCGCGAAGCGTACTCTGCGAAGCCGATGCCAAAGAAGTCCGCGGACACGATATTCACGAGATTGGATATGACGAGCGGAAGAGACGTCGTATCGGCGATGAATCCGCTCGCCATGATGAACGGCAGGATCAGCTTGTCTTTAAGGTCAAGCGCCCGCATCATCGCGAGCACGATCGGCGTGATGATGAGCGCCGCTCCGTCGTTCGCGAACAGGGCAGAAACGGCCGCTCCGAGAAGCGTAACGAGCACGAACATCCGGAGCCCGCTCCCCTTCGCGAACCGGGCCATATGGAGTGCAGCCCATTCGAAGAACCCGATTTCATCAAGGATGAGCGAGATGATGATCAATGCGACGAACGTCAGTGTCGCATTCCAGACGATGCCCGTCACGTCGAGGACATCCCGGAAACTGACGACCCCTGCGAGGAGTGCCAGTGCCGCACCGGAGACCGCCGACCAGCCGATCGACAGTCCGCGCGGCTGCCAGATGACGAATACAAGCGTGACAATGAAAATGAGCGCCGCCAGCAAGGCGGTCACGAGCTGCAGCCACTTTCCCGCCAGGCCACTTCAAGCCCGGCAAGTGTCTGTTCCGGATTCCGGAGTCTCGCCAGCAAGTAAAGCAAGACCGGCTGCAGCGGGTGTTCCCCGTTGAGAGACCAGAATGTCCATCTCCCCCTCTTTTCTCCTTTGACGATGCCCGCTTCCTTCAGCCGTTTCAGATGCTGGCTCACCGCCGGCTGCGTCAAGCCGACAAGCGGCGTCAGGTCGCAAATGCACACCGGCCCCTGGGTCAGCTGCTGTAATATTTTCAGGCGGGTACCATCCCCCGCCGCTTTCAAAAATGATTCAAGTTCTGATAACTCCACCGGAATCCCTCCAAAATCGAACACCGGCTCATTATAAAGGTGACCCAATCCATAAGTAAAGGCTTATTTTTCATCAAACTAAAAAAACGCGCCGCATCGGGCGCGTTTTCGAACATAATTGATCACTTGCCTTCAAGCAGCTTCAGCGACTCCCGGTTGAACGCAGGGATGTCGTCCGGCTGGCGGCTCGTGACGAGCTGGTCCTGGCAGACGACGACTTCCTTGTCTGCATAGTCCGCTCCGGCATACTTCATATCCTGTGCGATTGATTTATAGCCGGTCGCGTTGCGGCCTTCAAGCGATTTCGCCGTGATGAGCAGCTGCGGACCGTGGCAGATGGCGAAGACCGGTTTCTTCGCATCCATGAAGTCCTTCGCAAAATCGACGAAACGCTCGTCCGCACGGAGCTGGTCCGGCGAGAAGCCGCCCGGGATGAAGAGGGCATCGAAGTCCTGTGCGTTCACATCGCCGATCCCTTTGTCGATCGTGACGGTTGCTTCGCCCTGCTTGCCCTTCACCTGCTTGCCCGATTCTTTTTCGATCGTGACCACTTCATGGCCGGCATCCTTGAATGCTTTTGCCGGTTCGGTATATTCCGAGTCCTCGAACATGTTCGTGATTACCGTTGCAATCTTAGCCAATCCGATCACTCCTTAAAAGATTTCTACCTCCGTACTATTCCCGTCTGCCAATCTTCCAAACCTCAACGGTATTTTGAAACGAACGGATTGCCCGCTTCGTAGAACCGCCAAGGGTAATGGACGGCTTCTCCGGTGTTCTGGATGCCGACACGCGGTCCGGTCACCAACTCCCCGCCAAGACCGGGTCCCGGCGCAATGAACAGCGGCTCTTCGTACCACAGATTGCCGTAGTATTTCATTGTCACACCGAGCGCCTTCGACAGCTTGCCCGGCCCGTTCGTCAAATCGGGAATGCGGTGCTGATCTCCCCGGCGCTCCCTCATCAGTTCCAGCCCGTCAACCGGCTCGGCGCCCCGGATAAGGACGGCGTGCGGCGTTCCCTCAGGCCCGGCGACGACGTTCATGAGCGTGTGCGTGTGCATCTGATACGTATACACAAGCCCCGGCGCCCCGAACATGATTTCCGTCCGCTTCGTCCGGCGGTTGCCGAAACTGTGGGCGGCACGGTCTTCCGGCCCGTGATACGCCTCCGTTTCCACAATCCGAGCAACCGCCAGCCCGGCCGGCGTCTCGTGCACAATATACTGTCCGAGCAGCGCAGGCGCCAGTTCAAGGACCGGTTGCCGGAAGAACTCGGGATCAATCGGCTGATACATGGGCACACCTCCAACTTTCAAACATTCTTCCATACATTGTCTCTTGAATCTGTTGTATACTCAAGAAAACCGCACAGGGGGAAGCACCTTTGAAGCAACTCACAGATGAGATTCTGGCCTTCAACGAAGACCGGGGATGGACGTCCGGAAACCGGGATGCCCGCAGTCTGGCCATTTCGGTTACGCTTGAAGCGGCGGAACTGCTCGAGCATTTCCAGTGGAATTCCGGGGAAGAGGCGCTCCGGCAAGACCGGGAGGCCCTCGAAGACGAGGCGGCGGACGTGTTCATTTACCTTCTTCAGCTCGCCGATGTGCTCGGCATTGATTTGGAAGAGGCCGCCCGTCATAAGATGAAAAAGAATGCGCTCAAATACCCGGCACCGGAACAGGAGGCCCGCCGATGAAGCGCATGAGATGGATCATCGTCGCCGCCGCAGTCGGGGCCCTGCTGCTTTTATTCAAGCCGGACGGCAGGGGCGGCCGCGCCGCAGCGGACGTGGCCAGGATCGAAGCGGTCGATCCGTTTTTAAATCCGGGGCAGCCAGTCGCAGACTATCTCGTCTACCGTGCGCTCTCATCGGGAGAAGCCCGGATGGCCGTCACCGGCAGCTCCGTCACGCGCGGCACCGGCGCCACGGCACAGGCGTATACATGGCGGGGACTCACCGAACAAAAGCTCCGCCTCGCCTATCCGGCGCTCAAGCACTTGAAAATCGGCAACTTCGGCCACTCCGGCTACACATCCGTCCGGCTGCTCGAGGACGAAGTGACCGCGCCGATCCTCGCCGCAAAACCGGATGTCCTGGTCATCGAAACATCCGTGATCAACAACCACAATAAAAACGTCTCGCTCGAAGACACATACGACTCGCTCCGCCGGCTGCACGAACTGTACACCGGCGCCCTGCCCGAAGCCCGGATCGTCTTCCTTTCGCCGAACCCGTGCACGGACAATCAATTCGGGCCGCCCGTCAACGCGCTCGGACTCCGCTTCACCGACTACGTATACGGCACGGAAGCGTTCATCCGCGACCAAGGCTGGGACTACGTGAACGTACACGACGAAATGCTTGCCGAAATGCAAAACCGGGACATCGCGCTTCCGGACACTCTGAAAGACGGCATCCATCCGAACGACCTCGGATACGCCATCTGGGCCGATATTCTCTGGCCGCATCTGACGACCCGCTGACACGGGCCATCATTTAAAGGGGGAGTTTCGCATGGATCTGAATGAACTCAGGCAAGACCTGGCGCTTCGCAATAAAAACGGACTGCCGTTTCTGCTGTCCGGCATGACTGTCTGGATTTTGGCCACCGTCTGGTTTTCTCTTCCCGTAGAACTCGAACTGCAAAACATCGGCCTGTTTGTCCTGTCCGGCATCATGTTTCCGCTTGCCGTGGGCCTTTCCTCACTCTTGAAGACAGACTGGAAATCGGAGGGAAATCCGCTCGGCAGCCTCGGGCTCATCCTGAACGTCGCCCAGTTCATGTATTTCCCGCTCGTCTTCTGGGCATTCGGCGTGCATCCGGAGACCATGCTGCTCATCTTTGCCGTCATCACGGGTGCGCATTTGTTCCCTTACGGCTGGGTCTACATGACAAAAGCGTATTACTTCCTCGCACCGGCCATGGCCATCGCCGTCACGGTCATCGGCTGGAACGGCGACTCTTCCGTCCGATGGCTGATCCCGCTCACAATGGCCCTGCTGCTGATGGCCCTGAACATGTGGCTGTGGCTCGATTACAGAAAGAAAACCGGCATCGGACTGCCGGAAAGAAAGGTCGCTTGACGGCCGCTTTGAAAAACAGCACCCTTCGCGGGTGCTCAGACTGTAGACAAAACGGACCCAAAAGAAATCTTTTGGGGTCGTTTTGTCATTTTAGTGGATATTT
>NZ_JBHLWY010000020.1:0-31014 GCF_042432615.1 Bhargavaea ullalensis | reverse complement strand
CATCCTGCGGATGCCTTCTGCCAAACATATACAAAATAAAAAGAAGGAGGCGAAAAACGATTTGTTTTTCGCCTCTTTCTTCATTTTAGGGACTTATCGGACAGCCCCTTTTGATATGATGGAAAGAGAAATTGAGTGGCCCGGCGGGGAGAATGAACGTTTCGTCTGAGATGAATACTCCTCCCGCCGGACATGAATCAATGACCGGCAGACGCCGGCAATGGAGGCCAGACCGTGGACAAGCACCGAATCCTGATCATCGAAGACGACCGGACAATTGCGCGGCTGCTCGCCGAGACGCTCCGGAAATATCATTACGACGTGCGGACGGCGGAGGATTTCGATCGGATCCTGGAAGCGGAAGCCGAGTTTTCCCCGCACCTCATCCTGCTCGACATCAACCTTCCGTCTTATGACGGCTATTACTGGTGCCGCCAGCTCCGGCAGCGGACGACGGTGCCGATCCTGTTCATCTCCGCCCGTTCCGGCGAGATGGACCAGGTGTTTGCGCTTGAAAACGGCGGCGATGATTTCATCACGAAGCCGTTCAACTATGAAATCGTCCTTGCGAAGATCCGCAGCCACCTGCGCCGCTCGTTCGGGGAGTACGCGCCGAAGCAGGAAGAGCGGACAATCCGGCTCGGACGGCTTGAGCTGTATCCGGAGCGGATGGAGCTGCATGCGCACGGGGAGGAAATTCCCCTCCAGAAAAAGGAATGCGTCATCCTTGAGCTGCTCTTGTCCGAGTCGCCGAAAGTCGTGACGCGCGAGCGGTTCCTCGAGGAGCTGTGGGACGACCAGTCGTTCGTCGATGAAAACACGCTCAACGTGAACATGACCCGCGTGCGCAAAAAGCTCGCGGAATACAACATCAAGTCGCAGATCGAGACGGTTCGCGGTGCCGGCTACCGGTTCATCGCCGATCCGGAGGAAGCATGAAATCACTCCGGCTGTTCATCGCCGAGCATTCGGCCTATCTCGTGTTCCATGCGCTGCTCACCGTGTTCATCCTGTCGCTCTACTGGCTGGACGGTTTCCGCAATGTGGACACAGCGGTGTATTCCGTCGTCATGGTTGTGCTGCTGACGGGTGCGTTCCTCGCCGCCCGGTTCATCAACCGGCGGACGTTTTACGCATCGATCCTTCGGAAGCCGGACAAACTGGACCGCCTGCTCACCCGGACGGCAAAGTCCCCGGAACCCCGCGAAGTGGAGCGGTTCGCACATGAGGCCTATGCTCTCTATGAGCGGGAAGTGCAGGCGCTCTATGAAGAAAAGAGCCGCCACGAGACGTTCATGAATCAGTGGGTTCACCAGATGAAAACCCCGCTGTCGGTCATCTCGCTGCTGCTGCAGGAGGAGGAGATCGACCGCGAGGCGATCGGCTCGGAAGCCGACAAGATCCGCAGGGGACTGGAGACCGTCCTGCTCACCGCCAGGCTCGGCACATTTGAGCGGGACCTGCATGTTTCGCGTGCCGACCTGGCGATGCTGGTCCGTGAGGCAATCTCAGACCACAAAAAGCTGTTCATCTCCAACCGGGTGTATCCGGTATCGGAAGTCGGCGATGGCCTTCAGGTCATGACCGACCCCAAATGGATGAAGACGATCATCGCCCAGTTCATCACGAACGCCGTGAAGTATTCGCCGGATCCGGGCAGCCATGTGTATTTCACGGCGGACCGGACCGACGAGGGTATCCGCCTCATCGTGCGTGATGAAGGAGTGGGCATTCCGGCATCCGACCTGAACCGGGTGACGAAAGCGTTTTTCACCGGAGAAAACGGCCGCCTCACCGGAGAGTCAACCGGGATGGGCCTGTTCATCGCCAAAGAAGTGTGCGACCAGCTCGGCCACCGGCTTGAAATCGCATCCAGGCCGGGAGAAGGGACCACGGTGAGTGTTCTGTTCGCCGAAGGCCCCGAAGAAGGGAATGAATCTGTTGCCGATCGTCCGGATTGAAGACATCATCAAAATCTATGAAGGCAAAGTGACCCACCGTGCGCTCGACCGGCTGAGTTTTGAAGTAACGGACGGCGAGTTCCTTGCGGTCATGGGGCCGTCCGGGAGCGGCAAGACGACGCTGCTCAACCTCATTTCGGGCATCGACAAGCCGACATCCGGCCGAATCCTCGTCGCCGGCACCGATCCGTCTGAGCTCAAACCGGACGAGGCGGCCCGCTTCAGGCGGCAGGAACTCGGCTTCATCTTTCAGGACTTTAATCTGCTGCGGATGCTGACGGTTGAAGAGAACATCGTGCTGCCGCTCACGCTCGATCAGGTCCCGGTCAAGGAAATGGATGCTCGGATGAGGGCGGCCGCCAAGCGGCTCGGCCTTTCGGACATCCTCCACAAGCGGCCGGATGAGATTTCCGGCGGGCAGGAACAGAGAACGGCGATCGCCCGTGCGCTTATCCACCGGCCTTCGCTCGTGCTTGCGGATGAACCGACGGGGAACCTGGACTCCCATGCTGCACGGGAAGTGCTCGATCTCATGACGGCGATCAACCGCGAAAACGGCACGACACTCGTCATGGTCACGCATGATCCGATCGCCGCCAGCTACTGTGACCGGGTGCTGTTCATCAAAGACGGGGCCTACTACAATGAAATCCACCGGGATGACCGCCGCCGCACGTTCTTCCAGCGCATCCTGAACATGCTGTCGCTCCTCGGGGGGAATGTCGATGACCTTTCGTCAGTTCGCCTACCGTAACGTCGTCCGCAACCGACGGGTGTACGCGGCTTTCTTTCTCGCGAGCGTCTTCTCGGTCATGGTGTTCTTCCTTTACTCGATGCTCATGTTCCATCCGGGGATCGGCGAACGGTTCATCACCGGCATCACCGTCATCGGGATGACGTCCGCAGACATCATCCTGTACGTATTCACACTGTTTTTCCTGTTTTACTCGATGCGGGCGTTCATGCAGGCGCGCGCAGACGAATTCGCGCTTCTGCTTCAGATCGGGATGGAGCGCCGGCAGCTCGGCAGGCTGCTGTTTTTTGAAATGCTCCTGCTCGGGGCAGCCTCGATCGGAAGCGGAATCATCGCCGGATTCGCCTTCTCCAAGTACTTCTTCATGATCGTCAAAGAAGTGCTCGATCTGCCGGAACTGCCTCTTTACCTGTCCTGGCAGCCGTTCGCGCTGACGGCGGGAGCCTTCCTCAGCCTGTTCCTCCTCATCGGCGTCATGTCTTCCTGGATTGTCCGGATCCGGGACATCCATGACTTCCGGAAAGGGATCGGTGCGGCCGCGGACCCGTTCGACTATTCGGCAACCAAGGCCGCGGCAGGATTGTTCCTGCTGATCGCGTCGTACGCCGCGGCGCCGCTTGCCGGCCGGGTGAACGTCCTGTACCTGGCCGTGCTGCTTCCGCCGGCCGCCACGCTCGGCACCTATTATTTCTTCTCGCACACCGTCCTCTGGGTGCTCGACCTGCTGAGGAAACGGAAAAGCATCTACTGGCGCCATGCCCGGCTTGTCTCCTTCGCCGAAACGGCCGTCAAGATCAAAGACAACGCCAACATGTTTTTCATCGTCGCGATTGTCTCGACGGTCGCGTTCCTCTCGGTCGGAACGCTTGCGAGTCTCGCTTCCTACACGGCCCAGTACCGTGCACTGAACCCGCTCGGCCTCGTTTATCTGAGCCAGCCCGGCAATCCGGACGAACAAACGCACATCGCCTCCCTTGAAAGGGAACTGAAGCAGCGGGGCCTGTCTTATGAAGAAGTGCCGCTGACCGTCGTGCGGGAACACTCGTCTTTCTCGGGGCAGCCGCTGAATGTGCTCAGGGAAAGCGAGGTCAACCGGCTCGCCCGGGTGCTTGGCAGGGAAGGGGTCCGGCTGCGTCCGGGAGAAGCGGCATTCCTGCCGTATTCTCCGGATGCCGCTTCCCGGCTTGAAGGAGCGGAAATCGATACGGTCCTCGAACAGAGCGGCGTCAAAGTGGCCGTCCGGGGCACGATGAACGATTTGCTGTTCCCGGCCTATGCACTCGGAACGAATTCCATCGTCTTGAGTGAGACGGATTTCATTAAAGCCGCCTCCGCACAGGCCGACCGGCTGTACACTTTTTATGCGTTCGATGTTCCGAATTGGGAAGAGACAGTCGGCATCGGGCTCGGCCTGTCGGCACGTATGTCGCAAGCCGCTCTCCATAACGGGGAAGAGGCCCTCCCGTTCTTCTTTGAAAATCCGGGTTCGGACTATGCGGTCATCCGCTCGACGTTCCATCTGCTTTTGCTGACGGGCCTGCTCGTCGCGGCCGTGTTCCTGCTCGCCGCGGGAAGCTTCATCTATTTTAAGTTGTATACGATGCTCGACCGGGACCGCCGGCAGGCCGCCGTACTCAGGCGGCTCGGCTTCACCGACCGGGAATTCGTCAAGATCGTCAACCGCCAGCTTGTCCCGCAGTTTTTCCTTCCGTGGGGACTGGCGATGCTCCACAGCACGTTCGCCTTCCTGTCGCTGCAGGCAATCTGGAAAGAAATCACCGACTTGTCGATCGTGAAAGAAATGGCCCTCGTCCTCATCGCCTTCACCGTCATCCAGCTGCTTTACTTCTACCTCATCCGCTGGCGCTACCTGGCGCACGTCAAAGGGTCGGTGTGAGGGGAAAAACTGCCGGAGGGCGGTTTTTTTGAGGCGGATTCGGCGATAAAGATAACGCTTCGCCGATTTCCCTTTTTGTCCCGCTCTTTTTGTCGTTCGCCGGGTTGTATTGTCGAAATTATTCTTATATAATAGCTGTGGGGGTAAATGAATGACTATTCATTCAATAAAAGGGGGATGGCTATATGAATCTCGTGACGCGCGTCCATCAGACGTCACAGGAGGAACCGGAGAAGATCGCCTACCATTTCATGGGCAAGGACACGACGTATGCCGAATTTGACCAGACCATCGGGCGGTTCGCCTCGGGGCTGGCGGAGCTCGGCGTCGGCGAAGGGGACCATGTGGCGTTTCTGCTCGGCAATACGCCGCACTTCCTCATTTCGCTTTATGCGACGATGCGGCTCGGCGCAACGGCCGTGCCGGTGAACCCGATTTATTCGCCGGAAGAGATTGCGTTCATCGTCAACAACAGTGACGCAAAAGCGGTCATTGCGCTGGATGCGATGCTTCCGATGATCGAAAAGGCGGATGCTGCGTTCCCGAAAGTGGAGGCATACGTCATTGCCGAAACAAAGCCGGACACGCACGAAAAACTGTCGGCGCTCCCGGAATCCGTACGCGGCAAAGTGAAACCGTTTACACAAGTCGTGGCCCGGGCACCGGGCTATGCAGAAGTGAAAGAGGCCGACCCGGACGAAACGGCGATCATCCTGTACACATCCGGGACGACCGGGCACCCGAAAGGCGCCATGCTCACGCACCGGAATCTGTATTCCAATGCGCGGGACGTCGCCGACTATCTCGGCTTCAGCCCCGATGACCGGGTCGTCGCGACATTGCCGGTGTTCCACGTGTTTGCGCTCACCGTCGTCGTGAATGCCCCGCTTCTGCGCGGCGCCGAAGTGCTGCTCGCACCGAAGTTCAGCCCGGCGGACGTGTTCCGGCTCATCCGGGAGAAGAAAGCGACGATCTTCGCCGGTGTGCCGACGATGTACAACTTCATGTACCAGTACCCGGAAGGCAAAAAAGAAGACTTCGAATCCGTCCGGCTCGCAATATCCGGCGGCTCGTCGCTTCCGGTCGCGCTGCTGCACAACTTCGAGAAGAAGTTCGATGTCCGGATTTCCGAAGGCTACGGGCTCAGCGAAGCGTCCCCGGTCACGTGCTTCAATCCGCTTGACCGGGACCGGGTGCCGGGCTCGATCGGCACGAACATCGTCAACGTCGTGAACCGGGTCGTCGATGAATTCGGCGAGGACGTGCCGGTCGGGGAAGTCGGGGAACTCATCGTCCAGGGACCGAACGTCATGAAGGGCTACTATAAATTGCCCGAAGAGACGGCGGTGGCCCTCCGGAACGGCTGGCTCTACACCGGGGACCTGGCACGCCAGGATGAGGACGGCTACTTCTATATCGTCGACCGGAAGAAAGACCTCGTCATCGTCGGCGGCTACAACGTCTACCCGCGGGAAGTCGAAGAGGCACTATACGAACATCCGGCTGTCGTCGAAGCGGCCGTCGTCGGCGTTCCCGACCCGAACTACGGGGAAGCGATCCGCGCCTACGTGGTGAAGAAAGAAGGGGACCCGACGACCGTGGATGAGCTGAAAGGCTTCTGTGCCGCCAAACTCGCGAAGTATAAGATCCCGGCGGAAATCGAGTTCCTTGAAGAGCTGCCGAAAAACACGACCGGCAAGATTCTTCGCCGCTCGCTGAAAAACATGGCGACGAACAGCCGATAATACTGAATGGAGCAGACCGGAGGAGCGAATCGCTCCCCGGTCTTTTTTTGAGGGAGGACGGTGTTTTGGGGATACAATCAACGTTCCGCGGGATACCGTCAACGTTTTGCGGAATACAATCAACGTTTCTTGCGATACAATCAACGTTTTGCGGAATACAATCAATATTTCCCGCGATACAATCAACGCTCCCCTGATACCGTCGACGTTTTCCGGATGCCACTCAGGTGTTCGATGACTTTCGTTGCCGGTTGTTCAGTTTTGATTCAGAAGTTGTTCCGCAACTCGAAATAGTTTAGAATATTGATAGGTTTTGCAAAAGGGGGAGTTTAAGATGACGAAGAAGAAAATCACCGCAGAGTCGCTGTTTGAGCTTTATTCCGTAACGGATCCGAACCTCTCGCCGGACGGCAGCGAGGCAGTGTTCATCCGCACGCATATGGACAAGGGAGAAAACAAGTATGTCTCGAACCTGTTCCACGCCGACCTGCAGTCGGGGAAAGTGACGCAGTGGACGCACGGCAAGGGCAGGACGAGTCAGCCGGCCTGGTCTGAGGATGGCGCGAATATCGCGTTCCTGTCCGACCGCGACGGCAAGAACCAGCTGTACGTGCTGCCTGCCGCAGGCGGGGAAGCGGAACAGGTGACCGAATTTGCGAACGGTGTCTCCTCGTTCGTCTGGTCGCCGTGCGGCAAGAAAATCTGGGTGAACGGCGCCGTCAAGCAGGGCAAGACGTTCACGGACAAGGAAGAAGAGAAGAAG
The DNA here is from genome assembly GCF_042432615.1 of Bhargavaea ullalensis. Taxonomy (NCBI): domain Bacteria; kingdom Bacillati; phylum Bacillota; class Bacilli; order Caryophanales; family Caryophanaceae; genus Bhargavaea; species Bhargavaea ullalensis. Next base: position 23,894 of record NZ_JBHLWY010000020.1, on the reverse strand, counting down.
GATGACAAGAAGCCGGAACCGGTCCGCGTGACGAAGATGAAGTACAAGGCGGACGGGCTCGGACTGCTGCCGCAGGATCAGTTCCGCCAGATCGGATCGGTTGATCTGGATTCCAAAGAAGTGACGCCGTTCACGGAAGGCGACCACCAGCACGCGCTGAACGCTGTTTCGCCGGACGGCAAGCAGATCGTCTTCAGCGTGAACCGTGCGGAAAACCAGGACTTCGAGTTCCGGGGCACGCTGTATGTTGCGGATGCGAAAACGAAGGAAGAGACCGTCATCATCGACGAAGAGGGCTACTACGGCGGAGCGGCATTTTCTCCGGACGGCAAGAAAATCGCTTTTATCGGCGCAGACCGCCGGCTTGAAAATGCGACACATGCTGATGTGCATGTGTACGATATTGAATCGGGCACCCGCACTGTCCTCACCGAATCGCTCGACGCGCCCGTCGGCGATATGGCGGTCGCTGACTTCCAGCAGGGCGTCAATGCGCCGGCCGTTGTCTGGGCGGGCAACGACTCGCTTTATTTCCAAGTGTCGGTGATGGGCGATGTCCGCCTGTACTACGCGACGCTCGAAGGCGAACTGTATCCGGCCACACCGGAAGGAGAGCATGTGTACGGCTATGACATCTCCCGCGACGGCAAAACCGCGATCATTGCCGTGAGCGATCCGGTGAACCCGGGCGAACTCGCCGTCCAGGACATCTCCTCGGGCAGCCGAAATGCGCTCACTTCATTCAACGGGGAATTCCTCGGCGAACACGAACTCGTCAAGCCGGAGCCGATCGTGTTCAAAGGACCGAAAGACTGGGACGTGCACGGGTGGATCATGAAGCCGGCAGGATTCGAAGAAGGACAGAAATACCCGCTCATCACCGAAATCCACGGCGGCCCGCATACGATGTACGCGAATTCCTTCTTCCACGAACTGCAGCTGCTCGCAGCAAAAGGATACGGCGTCCTGTACGTCAATCCGCGCGGCAGCCACGGCTATTCGCAGAAATTCGTCGATGCGGTCCGCGGCGATTACGGCAACGGGGACTACGAAGACATCATGGCCGGCGTTGACTATGCGCTGGAGCACTGCGACTGGGTCGACCCGGACCGCCTCGGCGTGACGGGCGGCAGCTACGGCGGATTCATGACGAACTGGATCGTCGGCCACACTGACCGGTTTAAATCCGCCGTCACCCAGCGCTCGATCTCGAACTGGATCAGCTTCTTCGGCGTGTCCGACATCGGCTACTACTTCAGCGAATGGCAGCACCGCGCCGCCATGGACAATGTCGATGCGCTGTGGGACATCTCCCCGCTGAAATACGCGGCGGACGTGAAAACCCCGCTCCTCATCCTGCACAGCGAAAACGACTTCCGCTGCCCGATCGAACAGGCGGAACAGCTGTTCATCACGCTCAGGCACATGGGCAAGGAAACCGAATTCGTCCGCTTCCCGAACGCCGACCACAACCTGTCCCGCAGCGGCCTGCCGAACCTCCGCATTGAGCGGCTCGGCGAAATCGCGGGCTGGTTTGAGCGCTACTTGTAAATCGGAGTAAGGGACTGAATTTCGGAGTAAGGAACCGAATTTCGGAGTAAGGAACCGAATTTCGGAGTAAGGGACCAGATTTCGGAGTAAGGAGCCGAATTTCGGAGTAAGGAACCGAATATCGGAGTAAGGGACTGAATTTCGGAGTAAGGGACCAGATTTCGGAGTAAAGAACGAGAAAGGGAAGAATCGTTTGAGCTACACAGAAAAAGGGACGACCATCCGCCCGGTCCAAGAAGATGACCTCCGGCGGCTCTGGGAGCTGAGCTTCCGGGACAAAGACCCCGAATGGAAGCGATGGGACGCCCCGTATTACCCGCATTCCACGATGACATGGGAAGCATTCCAAGAGAAACGGGCCAATCTCGTCGGCCAGGACGACTTCTGGGTGATCGAACGCGGCGGCGATGTCATCGGGATGGTCAGCTGGTACTGGGAACACGAACCGTCCCGCTGGCTTGAAATGGGCATCGTCATCTATGAACCGCAGCACTGGGGCGGGGGCATCGGCACGACCGCCCTCCGGATGTGGAATGATCATCTGTTTAATACGATGCCGCTCGTCCGCACCGGCTACACGACCTGGTCCGGCAATGAGCGCATGATCCGCGCCGGCGAGAAACTTGGCTTCAAGATGGAAGCCCGCCTCCGCAAAGTCCGCTACTGGAACGGAGAATACTATGACTCGATCCGGATGGGAATGCTGCGGGAAGAGTGGGAAGAGCTGAATAGAGAGAGGTAAGGGAGAAAGCCGGCGTGTCTCAAGTGAGACGCGCCGGCTTTTTTAAGTGAGTGAGTCGCTTTGGGTCGCGAGTGAGTCGCATTGCCTTCCGAATGAGACGCAATTGGCTCCGAGTGAGACGCAATCCGATTCGAGTGAGACGCAATCGCCAGAACACCGTGGCGTGCGCGGGAATTCTCCGCTAAGATTAGAGACAGAAAGAAGACAGGGGTATGTGGATGTGGACTGCATGGTTGCATGGAATGATCCTTTCGTTGGGGCTGATCCTGCCTCTCGGGGTGCAGAACGTGTTTATCTTTAATCAGGGGGCGGCCCGGCGCCGACTGTCCGGTGCGCTTCCGGCGGTGATCACGGCCGGAATTTGCGACACGGCGCTCATCCTGCTGGCGGTGACCGGCGTGTCGCTGGTCGTGCTGAGCTTCTCATGGCTGAAGAATCTGATCTTCCTGGCCGGGATCGTGTTCCTGGTTTATATGGGTTGGTCAATCTTCCGGAGTGCGCCGGGCCAGTCCGGCGGGATGTCCGAAGACAGGCAGATCTCTCCGAAGAAGCAGATTCTATTCGCGGCTTCGGTCTCGCTGCTCAATCCGCATGCGATCCTTGATATCATCGGGGTGATCGGCCCGAGCTCCCTCGCCTATACAGGGCGGGAGCTCGCCGGCTTCACGATTGCCTGCATCACGGTGTCCTGGTTCTGGTTTTTCGGGCTCGCCATGGCAGGAAAGACGATTGGCGGTCTGGACACCGGCGGCCGGTTCCTGAAGCGGCTGAACCAGGCATCGGCCCTGCTCATCTGGGGGATTGCCCTGTATCTTGCATATCAGCTCATAGGTGAGTGGACGGAAGTGATAAAGTAAAAATTAGAGCCTGATCGAACAATCGGGATGGAAGCCTGAATCCTTGAATGAATAATAAGCCGAAGCCTCAAAGACGGGCTCCGGCTTTTTCGTGCCTGTCTCGGCACATCATCCACAATGGCTCTTTAGCTGAGCGTTGGCGGGTTTCGTAGGAACTCGAGGGTGTTTGGTAGGGATTCGCTTGCAATAGGTAGAGATTCGCAGACAATTGGTAGCGATTCGTGCATGGATGGCAGGGACTCGTTTGACCTCGCAAAAGATTAGTTCCATCCGTAGACTTTAATTTTCAGATAGCGTACAATAAACCCATCAACATATGAACAATTCATCATATATTAATGAATAAGAACAGGGGGACGGGAATGATGGGACGAAAGGAAATTCAAGAAACGGAAATGCTGAGCGCGGAAGTGGAGCAGGACATGGCGAATCTGTTCCAGGCGCTGTCCAACCCGACCCGCATCAAGATTCTTTATTTGCTGAAGCAGCAGTCGCTCACGGTGACGGAGATCAGCGACCGGCTGGATGTTTCTCAAAGTGCGGTTTCGCATCAGCTCAGGGAGTTGAAGCTGGCACGTCTCGTCAGGAATCAGAAGCAGGGCCGGGAAATGATTTACCGGCTCGATGACGACCATGTTCATCAGATTTTCCATATGGCGATCGAACACGTAAAGGAGATCTACAATTATGAGTGAACTGTCGACGAATCATGCTGCCAGGTCCTGCAGTCACAACCATGATCACGACCATGACCATGAGCACGGCGGCAACCTCGCCGTCATTCTGTATTTCACCGGACTGGCTGCATTTCTGGTCGGGCTGTTTACCGGATCCGACCTGTGGCAGGCGATCCTGTATCTTGCCGCGCTTGTCGTGTCGGGCTACCATATCATCATCGAAGGGTTCGCCGACACGTTCAGGCAGACGGCGCAGAAAAAGAAATTCACGCCGAACGTCCATATCTTGATGACGCTCGCTGCGATCGGCGCAGTCATCATCGGAGACTACCGGGAAGCGGCGCTCCTGATCCTCATCTTTGCCGGGGCCCACTTCCTTGAGCATTACGCGGAAAGCAAAAGCAACAAGGAAATCACGTCGCTACTGAAGCTGAATCCGACGACCGCCAGACGGATCAATCCGGACGGAACGGTCGAAACCGTAGACGTCTCCGCATTGAAGATCGGCGACAAGCTGTCCATCCTGAACGGCGACCAGATTCCGACGGACGGGATCGTCACTTCCGGCCATTCGTCTGTCGATCAGTCTTCAATCACGGGCGAGAGCATGCCCGTTGAGAAGAAAGAAGGCGATGAACTGTTCGGCAGCACGATCAACGGCACCGGAACGATGACGATGGAAGTGACGAAAAACAGCGCCGACACGGTGATTTCAAAGATCATCCAGCTTGTGAGCCAGACGCAGAACAACGTCTCAAGAACCGCCGCGTTCATCAAGCGGCTGGAGCCGGTTTACGTTAAAGTGGTCCTGCTGCTCACGCCGCTTTTCTACCTGCTCGGCTATTATGCGTTCGGATGGGGCGCCTATGAAAGCTTCTACCGGACGATGGTGTTCCTCATCGCCACGTCGCCTTGCGCACTAGCGGCGACCGACATCCCGGCCACCCTGTCGTCGATCAGCAACCTCGCCAAGCGCGGCGTGCTGTTCAAGGGCGGATCTTATTTGTCGAACCTGTCTGACCTGAAGGCGGTGGCGTTCGACAAGACCGGAACGCTGACGACCGGGAAGCCGTCCGTAACCGATACGTTTTTCGGTGACCAAGTGACACCGGAGCAGGAAAGGGAACTTGGCCGGATCATCGTCTCCATGGAAAGCAAATCCAACCACCCGCTCGCACAGGCGATCCTGATGCATTATCCTGACATAGCGCCGCTTGACCTGGAAGTGGAAAACCTGATCGGCACCGGCCTCGTCGCAAAAGCGGAAGGGACGCTGTATAAGATCGGCAAGCCAAGTTCCTACAAGACGATTCCCGAAGCATTCATCCGGCAGACCGGGATTTTTGAATCGGAAGGGAAAACGGTCGTCTATTTCGGCAATGACGAAGAAGTGCTTGCGTTGCTCGCCATCCAGGATATGCCGAAAGAAACTTCGCAGGAAGCGATCCGCTACCTGAAAGGACAGAACATCCACACGGTTATGATCACGGGGGATGCCGAACGCACCGGCCAGGCGATCGGACGTGTGCTCGGAATCGATGAAGTGCGCGGCAATGTGATGCCCGAGGAAAAAGCGAACATCATCGCCGATCTGAAAAACACTTATCCAACGATTGCCATGGTCGGCGACGGGGTGAACGACGCGCCGGCCCTCGTCGCGGCGGATGTCGGCGTGGCGATGGGGGAAGGGACGGACATCGCAATCGACGTGGCCGACGCCGTCCTCATGAAAAACGATCTGACGAAGTTCTCCTACACTCACCGGGTCGCGAAGAAACTTCGCCGGCTCGTTATCCAGAACATCTCGATCGCACTGGCGGTCGTCGTGTTCCTCGTCATCGTGAACTTGACCGGCAACATGAACATGACCGCGGCGGTCGTCATCCACGAAGGAAGCACGCTCGCGGTCATCCTGAACGGCCTGAGGATGCTCAAGGGCCTGGAAGCCTGATCATCACAACAAATCAAATAAGCCGGAGCCTGCACGTTCGCGGGCTCCGGCTTTGCTATGCATTTATTCATACCTCAACGCATCAATCGGGCTCAGCTTGGACGCTTTGTTCGCCGGCAAAATGCCGAACACGATGCCCGTGAACGAGGAGAAGAGGATGCCGATCACGACGACGACCGGATTGATGATCGGCGTGAACGGAAGGAACTGGGCGGCAACCGCGGTGACGAGCGCCGCGAAGCCGATGCCGATTAGCCCGCCGAGCGAGGTCAGGGTGACCGACTCGATCAGGAACTGGCCGAGGATCTGGCCGCGTGTGGCACCGAGTGCTTTGCGCAAGCCGATTTCCCGGGTGCGCTCGGTGACCGAGACGAGCATGATGTTCATGACGCCGATTCCGCCAACGAGAAGCGAAATGCCGGCGATGCTGCTGATGAACAGGGTGATCGTCAGATAGAAGCTGTCGAATTCCTCGACGAACTCGGTCATGTCCTGGGCGATATACATTCCACCCTCTGAAGCCGCCAGTTCATTGAGCTTGTCGGCTGCGGCATTTCCGGTGTCAAACAGGGTTTCCGGATTGTCGGCAATTACGCTGATCGTGTCAATCTCCGGAGACCCGAACATCATCGAGATGAGCGTGCGCGGCATGAGCATCTGGCCGTTGGAGAAGTCATCCAGCTGCTGGAATTCCGGCGGCAGCGTGGTTTCAAAGACGCCGACGACTTTGTACGGATTGCTGTCGATCTCTATGATCGCACCGACCGCTTCCTCATCCGGCTTGAACATGTTTTCCCGAGTGAGCGAGTCGATCATGACCACGCGGGAATAGCTGTCGTTGTCCCGAGTGTTGAGTCGCCGTCCTTCAAGCAGCTTGATGTCTTTGGCGATGAAATATTGATTGTCGACGCCGACCATTTCCATGTCGGCCGTTTTTTCATTGTGCACCATCGTGCCCCAGCCGCTGTTTGTGCCGAGGATATACTTCACGCCGGGGACTTGCTTGACTTCATCGAGTTGGTCTTTGGAGACGGCCGGCGGTTCCACCCAGATGAACTCACCGTTTTCCTCAAACTCGGTCTGTTCAAAGTAGAGCGGCACCGCATTGTCGTCCGTGTTGAACATCTCATCGCTCATCTGCTTGCGGGCTCCGTCGCCGATTGCGACGACAATAATGACCGCACTTACACCGATGATGATCCCGAGCATCGTCAGGATCGAGCGGACTTTGTGGTTCCAGACCGATGACAGGGCGAGGATGAAACCTTCCCGGATGTTCATGCCGTCACCTTCCTGTCTTCGACGATCAGTCCGTCTCGAAGCACGATGATCCGGTCGGTGCAGGCGGCGATCTCTTCTTCGTGGGTGACGACGATGACCGTCTTTCCTTCGCGGTTCAGCTTGGTGAGGAGTTCCATGATCTGGGCGCCGGTCTTCGAGTCGAGCGCACCGGTCGGTTCATCGGCGAGGATGACGGACGGATTGTTGACAAGTGCACGCGCAATCGCGACACGCTGCTTTTGGCCGCCCGACAATTCGCTCGGAAGATGGGTCATCCGGTCTTCAAGGCCGACTTTAGCGAGAAGTTCCCGTGCCCGCACAGCCCGCTCTTTTTTCGGCACGCCGGAATAAATGAGCGGTGTTTCCACATTCTTTTGGGCGTTGAGGCGGGGCAGCAGGAAAAACTGCTGGAAGACGAAACCGATGTGCTCATTGCGCAGCCGGGCAAGCTGTTTCTCATTGGAATCCTTCACGTCTTCACCGTTCAGTGAATACACGCCGGCCGATTGCTTGTCCAGGAACCCGATGATGTTCATGAGCGTGGACTTGCCCGAGCCGGAGGGTCCCATGATGGCGACGAACTCTCCGTCGCCGATCTCCAGATCCACTCCGCGCAGCACCGGCACGATCAGGCTGCCGGCACCATAGGACTTGGAGATGTCACTGAGCTTCATCATGTTCGGCATCCCCCGCTTCGGTTTCAGCCGGATCGTCAGCCGGCGCTTCCTCCAACTCTTCCGGCGCTTCCTCAATCGATTCTTCGATCATATCCGGAACTTCCATGCCTTCAAGCTCATTCACCCAATCCGAAACTTTTGAGCCTTCTTCAAGGTTTTTCTCCATCAATATATATGGATTCGTGACAATCAGTTCACCCGGATCAAGGCCTTCCGCCACGCCGGCAAATTCATCGCTCATCTCGCCGAGCGTGATCGTCCGCTTTTCAAGGATGTTGTCGCTGCTGATCACCCAGACGAACTCATTGCCTTCCTCATCCATATCGAGCGCCATATGCGGAATGGCCATCTGTTCGCTCTGTTCCAGGTCGGACACATTGATCTCAAGCGACACATGGAATCCTTGGCGGAGATCCGCGGTGTCGCCGGCGAGCGTGACGGTGAACGGATACATCGTCACGTTACCGCCTCCGCCGCCGTAGTCTTCCATGCCGCCCTGATCGCCTTCAGGGAAGTGGGAGACACTCTCGATTGTGCCGTCCCACGTCCGATCCTGAAAGACTTTCGGGCGGATGACGACGGGCTGGCCGTGATTGATCTTCACCGTATCAAACTCACTCATCGACCCGATGACCTTGAACGGGCCGCTAGAGATGATGTGGACGACCGGTTCTGAAGAGCCGTTTTCGGATGGTTCGATATTCTTGTTCACTTTCACGATCGTGCCGTCGATTTTGCTTTTCACCGTCAGCTTTTCTTTCTGCACGGAGAGTTCATCGATCGACTGCTGGGCGGAACTCACTTCGTCCTTGATGGCTTCAATCTCCATCTCCAGGCTGACAATCTCCTTTGAGGCCGCGTTGATTTCCTCTTTTGTCACTTCAGGGTTTTTCTTCATGTCTTTCAGCTGCTTTTGGGCAGCGGTGATTTCATCGTTGGCGATTGCCAGGCGCTTCTTCGTCAGATCGCGTGTTCGGACCGCCTTGTTGTACTCGGAATTGATCGTCGAATCATCATACTTGAACAGCGGGGTGCCCGCTTCGACCTTCTCGTTTTCCGCAACCAGGAACTCTTTCACTTCACCGTTTTCAGCTTCGTGGTAGACTTTTTGTTCGTCGCTCGGGATGATCTGGCCCGTGACGAGAATCGTCTCGCCGAGTTCCTGCATGGCGACGGGCTGAACCATCACCGGCTCCTCAAATTCATCGGACGCATGGCCCGGCAGCAACAGAAAATCTTTTAATAGAAAGATTGCCGCTCCGAGCAGGACGACGACCGACACAATGACCGACGTCCAGATTTTCGCTTTCTTGCTCAATGTTCCCCCTCCTTATGATTGCCACCGCCCGCTTTATCTGTTTGTCACGGGCAATGGTGCGGTTCCTGATGAAATCCAGAAACTAAAAAGAAGGACGTCCCGCCAGTCACACAGAACAGATAACTTAAGTCTGACAGTGACTGGATAACCGACCTTCATCTACATTATACGATACTATCTGAACAATGCTATATTATAAATTTGATATTTTTGATAGATTTATTGCAACTTTTAAGGAAGAGAAACGTCATCCGGCTTCGCAAAAAGCATACGAAAATGGCAGAGGCGCCTTAAATGGCGCTTCTGCCGAGCGGGAGTCAGTGATTCAGATGGATGCGGAGCTCCTCTTTGATGGAGTGATTGAATTCAACCCATTGCTCCAGCTGATGAGGGGGCAGCGCTTTTGCCAGATTGGGCTTGATGCCGACCAATTTAATCGGTTGTCCGGTGATCAGATTCAGCGATTTCACGAGCTGGATGAACATCTCGATACCCGCTGCATCCACATCTCCGGCGGCCGTCAGATCAAACAGGACCGTCTCGTAATCGCCTTCAAACACGGATTGAAGGCACCCTCTGGAGATGACCCGTATTTTCCCCGCTGTGATATCACCGAACAGCGGAATCATGCACACCGTGTCAGTCAGCGGGATAAAGGGGCCGGATCGCTCATCCAACCGCCGGAGCACCCGTTCCAGTTCCTCTTTTTTCTCCAGCAGCGCAAAATCTGTGGCGGCCAGCCGGGTCTGGATGGCCATGAGTTTTTGGGTTAAAGGTTCGTTGGCAGGATCCTTTGGCACAAACACCATGGCGGCATGCTCATCCGCTTCCCACTGGAGATGAACATCGAACAGAGCCAGCGGGTTCTCCCTGGTTTTCAAGTTTAATTCGAGCGTGATAGGCTCCTTTTCCGGCAGCCAGCTGAATTGATTCAGCTTTTTGATCGATTCTTCATCAATGATTGATTCAATCCGGCCGCTTCTGAGGTCAAACTGCTCCCCGGCAAGCGACGAATGGCTCACGATAGTTCCATCCCGGTTAATTTTCAAATACGGAAGGGGGAGGGGCAAATTCAGTTCTGCCATTCTTCAACCCTCCTGTCTCATGATCTGCAAGCCATTCTTCGGTTTCCGGCAAATCCCGAAGAATGACAGTGTGTTCGGTAATGTACGAACGAAGATCGTACAGTCCGGCCAGGCGCCCGCCAAGCAGAATGACCGGCTTGTTCGGGAGCGCGGCAAAGGCTTCCGCGTATTCCTTCAGTTTCGGCAAATGATACACAATGCTGACCGACAGGCCGATGACATCCGGCTTCCAGCTCTCGGCCGTTTGAAGGGCAAACTCGAGTGGCAGGCTCGGTCCGAAGTATTTTGTTTCCCAGCCTTGTTCCCTGAACAGGCTGTCGACCATTTTGAGGCCGAGATAGTGCTGTTCACCGTCCAGGCACAGGAACATCGCCCTGCCTGCGGACGGTTTCTCGTTGCGCCCAAACGCAAACTTCGACAGGATGAAATCACAGGTGGCCGTGGCCAGATGCTCATCCGCCACTGTAATTTGATTGGTCTCCCACAAATGGCCCACATGCTGCATGGCCGGAGTGAGCAGATCCTGGTAAACGGCCCGCCGGGATAATTCCGGATGACGCTGCACGCATGCCCACGCTTGGTCTGCATCGCCTTCCAGCAAGCAGGAAGCAAGTGCTTCAAATGGCTCCATCCTAAATTCCCCCTTTCTCTGACTCCTCCTTCAGCCTCACGCAGGCTTTTGCGAGATACTCACGATACCGGACAGTTTCCAGGTCCTCGGGTTCTTGTTCCAGCAAGTCCTCGATGATCTGAAAGTTATCCAGCAAATGCCGGGTATTCATGCCGTGACGGGTCAGAATTCCGCCCAGCCAGACGGCATAGTCGGTGAAAAAGGCGGCGTTGTTTAATTCATAGGCGGTTCGCAGATGCCTCAGGTGATGGTGGTTGTCTTCCCGGCATTTCACTTTTCCCTGCTCGCCGAATCGTTCCAAAAGAGCAGGATCCCGTGCATAAATCTCATCGGTGACCCGGTCGACAAACTGTTCCGCATTCATCCTGCCACCACCTTATATTTCGATATCTTCGGAACAATGGCGGCCAGTTCCTGGTCCGGGTAATTTTTCTCCAGTTCGTGGATTTCCCGGAATTCTGCACTGCGCGCCCAGTTCAAGTAGTTCTCTTTTGAGTCAAAGATCAGCTGCACTGTCAGCTCACCGGGCCGCCGCTCGTTCTGCAAAAGCAGGAAATCCACAAACCCGTCGGCGCGGTCGACGCGGCGGGAACGGTTTTGGTAAATGGCAATGACTTCTTCTGACTTTTCCGGGGGAACATCAAACGTTGAAAATACCGTGTACATCACTTTCTCCCCCTTTTCTGGTTATGATTATTATAAGCTTAACATACCGAAAGATGGATTGCGTGTATTTGAAATGAGCCGATAGACAGGCCGGAACCGCGGAAACACCGCTCCGATAAAACAATCCATATTAATTAAAGTTGAGGTGAGCCTGGCATGATGATTACAGAAGAAGCGAGAGTCCTGCTGAAAGAATTTCTGGAAGCGAGAGGACTGGGGGGAATCCGCCTGACCGTGGAGAGCGGTGAACTCGGCCCCCAATTCTCCATTACGTTTGACGGTCCGCAGGAATTTGACGTCATCCAGACGATCAAGGGCATCCAAGTCGCCATCGACGCCCAGCTGACAGACACCGACCTGCTCGTGCTCGACGTGGAAGAAGGACCCGGGGGCAGGGGAATCGTCCTTCGGAGCTGACCGAAAAAAAAGGGGCGGGAGGGGAAAATCATGAACCGGTTTCTGGATTTCCTGAACAGGCTTGAAGACAAGAAGATCTTCTACAGATTAAGCAAGGTCAGAAGGGAAGCCGTAATGGTGGAAATCGCCGTTCCGGGGCAGCGGTGGGAGGTCGAGTTCATGGACGACGGGACGGTGGAGATTGAAAAGTTCCTTTCCGACGGCGGCTTCTACGATGAGAAAGAAATGGATATCTTATTGAAGGAGTTTGCCGACTGAGCCACACCAAATAAGGGGATGGAGGGCGGGGGGAATCAAAAAGATCTTCAGAATCACGGCATGGATGCTGGCGGCAGTGCTGGTGGTCGTCTTGTCGTCTTGCAGCCAAGCGGGCACGAACACGGTCAAGCCGGCGGATCTGTCCGACAGGGAAAGTGCGATTCTTTCTACTTTTTCGGACGGTCAAATGGTGTTTGACTTTAAATTGGACGCCGATTTCAAGAATGTGACCGTCTGGGTGGAAAAGTATGAATCCGGCCAACTGGTCAACGAACATCTCGCCCAACTGGGAGGACCCGCCGAGCAGAACGGCACCATCATTTTCGGAAACGCCGCCATCGAAGAGAAAAATGTCTTTTATCTCGGCATTCAAAGCGGGGGAAACACGGGATCTTCCATCAATATTGACATGGAAGCGAACGAGTTGGACAAATTGTCCAGCATGTCAGGACCTTTCACAGGCAGTGAAGAATGGAACGGAGAAGAAAGAGTGTTGGGGGATATTTGCTATTCAAATAAAACCAGCATGCGGACACTGACACCGGAATTCTATGAAGACCCGGATGGTCATCTGAACGAAATCAAGCCATATGAAGTCGTTTATTTGCTGAAGGCGAAGGCGGAGCGATAGGAGCAGTTGCTTGCAGAAAGTGCTGTTCGTACGGAAAAGAATAATGAGTTGGAGAGGCGGATGCGCATGGATGATCAAAGAGACGTATTGGACCGCGGTCCTTTCTTCCACGGGACGAAAGCGGAATTGAAGATCGGTGATTTGCTGGAGCCGTTGTACCGATCGAACTACCAGGACAAGAAATCAAACCATATCTACTTCACCGCCACATTGGACGCGGCCAAGTGGGGAGCCGAACTGGCTGCATCCGAAGCGAAAGAAAGAATTTACATCGTCGAGCCGCTGGGCGAATTCGAGAACGATCCGAACGTCACCGACAAACGGTTCCCCGGCAATCCGACCCGTTCCTACCGATCCAAGTCTCCGCTGAAGATTGTGGCGGAACTGGGAGCGTGGGGACGGCATTCCGACGAGCAGATCAATCATATGGTCACCTCGCTGCAAAAACTGCGGGAAGAAGGGAAAGCGGTCATAGAGGATTGAGCCGGATCAGCAACACGTCTACAAACTGTAACTCAGAGGGGGATGCACTCGCATCTCTCTTTTTCAGTTTCGTCTTCCACTGTGAGAAAAGGAAATTAAAAGCAGGATTCCCTTGTGGTTTTGTTGAATGACTTATTCATACATTAATAGGGGTGGGGGAGTCCGAATGTGCTGAGGTTTGAATGGAAGAAAATACGGCGCCAGCGCAAGTTGCTGGTCCTGCTTCTGGCGGTGTTGGTCGGAACGGGACTTTTATACATATTGAACACGATGAGTCAGGAAGACTGGAAAGAAGAAGCGTTCGACCAAACGGACGTATACCGATCCGACGTCGCGGTGGAAGGGGAGCATTTGAAGCAGGAGCAGGAAGATGCAGGGGATGGAGAAGTGCCTCCCGAGCTGTCGAGCCGCCAGGAAGCTCTCAGCAAATTGTCTCAGGCCTTATATGAGTGGCGTGACGTCATCTATTATGCAAACTGGAAGGAATACCCAGCTGCCGAGCAGACCTTTGCCCGTGAAGTCCGAAATTATTCGGAGAAAGGCGGCTTCTTTAATGCGTTATCGGGAGAGAATCTTGAGCTTGTCGAAGCGAAGTCGGCATGGCTGGTCACTCACGGACTTGCATACGAAGACGAGCGGCATCCGCTCACCCCGCACCTGTTTTTAAGTGAAACGGTCCGAATTTTCTTTGGCTTGCCGGGGCTGGTTGTCCTTATCCTGCTTTTCGGGGCGATCGAGATTTCCGACCGGGAGCAGGGGACATGGCGTCTCATCCGGACAGAGCCGGTGACCCGAATGTCGGTCGTGCTCTCAAAGTTCGGAGTTTTGCTGATCGTGCTGGTCTTATATGGCGTGACCGTGATCGGGTCAGGACTGCTCATTCCGCTTGTTGCAGGGGGAGGGCTGCCGGCATGGCAGTATCCGGTCGTGTTGCACGGCGGAGAAAGCTTTGCCATTGAGTCGGTGCTGTTCTGGCTGGTGCGGGGATTGATGTATTTCATCTGCGGGGCGGTTTTCCTGTTTGCCCTGATGCTTGCAGCGGGAACCCGTTTTGCAAAGTCATTCAGCGGACTGGCATTCGTCTTTTTTCTCGGCTTGGCCGGCTATGTGCTTTCCGGTCTGTTCCCATCTATAAAGAATCCGTTCAGGATGCTGCATTGGGCTGAATTGACGGATTTGATTCCGAATTCAGGGGACTGGCAACTGATCGCGGCCACTCTTGCGGCAACCATTCTCCTCTTGGCATTGGCAGTGTTATTGCCGGAAAATCGGACGGAAAGCAAGTCGGCATCCAAACCGAGGTTTGCGGGCGGAGAATCTCCAAAAAACAGTTGGAGAACCGGGCGGATGGCGCTTTTTGAATGGCGGAAGACGGTACGCCAAGGGCTGTTTGGCCAGTCGATTGTTTTGTTTCTTTTGGCAGTGCTGGGCGGGTACTTTCTCCTCTACGAATCAGCAAGAGATCATCAAGCCGAGTATTTCGAGCGGGTGAAGGAATATGCACAATCAGATCTCGAGTTTGCAGACCAGTTGAAGAGCAATTCTGAGGAAGTCATCGAAATCGGAAAACGTGAAATGCAGGAGTTCGGTGATCAAATGATGGGGGTTGACGAGGAGCAAGCGGAAGATATGCTACAGACGGCCCGAATGGCAGAAGTCCGTTCGTCGGTTGAACTAGATAAAATTTCTGCATATGAAGAGCGGGACTGGCGTCGTTTTCATGCGGACCAGCTCTACACGGTGTACGCCAAATACCGGATGGTCATCGGGGACGTCTACAACTCCTCGAACATCGGCCAGGGAATCTGGTTTGGACGATTCAACGAGGATGTCACGTTCGCGGAAAAGGAATGGATGATCCGGCATGACATCAAACCGGTCTTCTCGGGGGAGATCGCCGTGTCCATGTATGACAGCTGGGGCGACTGGGAGAAGGAGCGAAAGCAGTGGATGGAGGAAAACCAGAAAGTCGACGCAGGAGGACTTTTCTCGCTTTATCATGTATTTTCCTCAGGGCTTTATCTGATTCCGATCCTGCTGTTCGTCTTCCTGTTTGGCACCGGAATGGCCGCCGAGCGCGGAAAGCGGCGGACCATGGATCTCCTGCTGACGCAGCCGGTCTGGTCCCGTTCGGTGTTTCTCGGGAAAGCGGTGAACGGCATCGCGGCATCGTCTGTGGCGATGGCGGGCATCTTTGGAATACTCCTGATCCTCGGCACTGTGTTTCGGGGGTTCGGCGACTGGATGTACCCGATTCTCAGGTATGTGCCGGAGAAGGTTTCGGCCCGAGAGGATTATACGGGCATGCTGTCGGGCAGCAAGGGATTTGAATTTCTGCCGCTCGGTGATTACGCGGTCCAGGGACTGGTGTTGTCTGTGTTGGTCCTCATCTTCCTGATCGCGCTGGCGCTGTTTATCTCCGTCTTCACCCGGCATTCCGCTGTCGTCTTTGCAGCAGCGGCAATTCTTTCCGCGGCCGGCTACTATGCGGGGCGGAGCATCTGGCCTGAAGCAGCTGCCTACATCCCATTCACTTACTTGAAAATCGGTGATATTTTGAACGGCGAATTGGCGGCCCGGCTGGATGTTCCGGAGATCAGTTTTTGGACAGGCACATGGGTTCTTTCCGCCGGCATTCTGTTTCTGCTCCTCGCCGGCTATCTGACCCTTCGAGTCGGATTTCGGTTGAGACGCGGATAGAAGGGAGTGAAGAGAAATGATGTTATCAGTGGAAGGGATCAGCAAATCATACGGGAAGCAGGACGTGCTTCATGACATCACCTTTACGATCAAGGAGCCGGGGATCCTCGCTTTGGTCGGTCCGAACGGATCCGGAAAGTCCACACTCCTGAACATCATCGCAAACCTCGTCA
Source organism: Bhargavaea ullalensis (assembly GCF_042432615.1). Classification (NCBI taxonomy): domain Bacteria; kingdom Bacillati; phylum Bacillota; class Bacilli; order Caryophanales; family Caryophanaceae; genus Bhargavaea; species Bhargavaea ullalensis. The sequence continues at coordinate 7,796 of NZ_JBHLWY010000020.1, read as the reverse complement.
AACCCGACCGGGGAGAGGTGACCGTCCTCGGCCGGCCGAACCGGGAGCCGGACATGTTCAGGAAGTTCTCCTACATGCAAGACAACACGGTGCTGTACGAATACCTGACCGGCTACGACCACCTGCAGTTCATTGCCGCTGTCCAGCAACTGGACAAGGACGACATCCTGGCCGCCGCCGAACGGATCGGGACGGCCGGTTATCTCGACAAGAAGGTTTCGAACTACTCACTCGGGATGAAGCAGCAGCTTCTCCTGACAATGGCAGTCGTGAACAAACCGAAGCTCCTCATCCTCGATGAACCGTTGAACGGACTGGACCCGACAAACGCCATCAAGGTCCGCAACTTGCTGCTCGAATTAAAGGAGGAGGGAACAGCCATCCTCCTGTCGTCCCATAACCTGGCCGAGATCGACCGGGTCACCGGAGACGTGCTGTTCCTGAAAGACGGACGGCTGCTGAAAGAAAATCTAAAAACACTCGAGCAGACCTTCTATGTTCTGACAGTTGACGATCCGGAAGCCGCAGAAACGGCACTCCGGCTCGCCGGAATTCCAATCACGGAAAAGACCGGTGCCAAACTCACCGTCACGCCGGGCGACGCTTCCATCAACCGCCTTTTCCTCGCGCTTGACGGCCGCGGCATCGCGGTGCTCGACTGGGAAAAGATCGTCCTTGGAGCTGAAGACCGCTACCGGGCGTTGTTTGGCGAGCAGGCGGCGAAGGACTGATGGCGGCCCGTTCATAAAGTCCGAGAAGAGGACCAAGGGGCCGATTGACGACTGGGAGGAGTTTGGATGAACCACCAGAGCAACACTAATAAAAGGGCTTGGGAATATCGGGCATATGAGTTTTGGGAAAAGAGGGATGGAACCCCGAAGGAGAAGGCACGAACTTTACACTCAGTGAAATCATTAATGCGATCATCCGGTCTGGTTTCAGGATCGAAGAATTTACAGAGCACAGGGGATGGAACGGCAAAAACCTCCCATGGGAATTTACCGTACTCGCAAGTAAACAGCGGACTTAGCGGATCTTCGAGGGGGCCAGGGGCGAGATCCGATCATACAACTTTAATGCCGAGTGTAATCTGAAGGGGCGCGAGTGTCATCGGAAAGGGGCCGAGTGTAATCGGAAGGGACCCGAGTGTCATCGGAAAGGCTGTGAGTGTAACTAGAGGTCAGTTGCACTCACAGCCCGATTGTTTCGACTGTTAATCTGCGAAACTATTCCAACAGTTACTCGTAAAATAGGGGAAGGTGAATGAGACCGGAATGTATCAAGATGATGGAGCCCAATAACAAGAGCGTACTGGGTGCATGTTATTGACTTTTCACCGAATCCACGAAATGCTTGGCATCAATCATCGACATGCCTCTTGTCTCTCTCAAGAATTTCACGGTTTTAACGTCGCCGACGGTATCGATTTTTTCTCTTACCAATTTGATCAGCTCTTGATCTTTTTCATAGGGCAGGGCTCGTTTTTTCTCTGCCTGCAAGATCTTGATTCTCTTGGACTGACCGAAGACGATAAGCAGCAGTCCAATATTTACCAACAATGAGGCGAATAGTGGAAGTTCCATAAAGTCAAACCCTTTCATGTGTGTATTTACATATCTGATTTTTTAACTGTTACTCTTTACGATTTGACCCTTTAATAGGTTTCAGCTCACCGACAAAGCTGGCCAAAAAAAGAAAGCCCCCTGTCCAGGAGCTTTCCCAGTCCACATACGTATCAGGCAGCTGCATTCCGGCATGCCTCTGCACATTTCATGCAGGCTTCCGCACACTTCTGGCAGTGTTCATGGTCGTGTTTTTTGCATTCATTGCCGCAGGCTTCGCAGATTTCTGCGCATACTTTGGCGAGCTGTGCGACGAACGGGGAATTGCGGGAAATGGCGGATTCCAGATAGCTGCACATGTCCGCACATTCGCGGTCGAGCCGGATACACTCGGCCATCATCTTGACGTCTTCTTCTTTTAGGCAGGCGTCAAAGCAGTGATTGCAGGCTTCCATGCATTCATGGAGTACGCTGAGAAGTTCCTGGTGCTGTTTGTGTGGCATTGGATCGACCTCCTGTTGGATTTGTCTACAATGCTAGTCTTCCCGATGAGCGGGGAGCGAAACAGAGATTGTGTAGGGTGTGGGATAGGAAGGACATACGATGAAATTCCGGGAAGGGGCTGCACCAAGATGAAAAGAAAAGATTGGATCACCATGCTCATCCCGTTTGGAATGATGATCGGCACTGCGGCCGGTGTGCTTTTGGGGATATTCCTGGAACCGGTTTCCCGAGTATTCGCCATCGCATTAGGATCCGGAGCGGGCCTGATGCTGGGAATTGTCGCTTACGGAGTGTTCCAAGGGGGAGCAGGAAAATAAGTAAGGGGGATGGGCGCATGGATAAAAAGAGGATTGCGGCTCTGGCCATAGTCCTGGTTCTTACTGTCGGCTACTACCTATATGACCATTCCAAGAAAACAACTTATGAAGAATTGATCGCAGACCTCATCGGTGAAAATAAACAAGTTGAGCGAATTTCGGTTTATAGTGACATTCCGTATATGACAAAATCTGTTCATACAGAAATCAACAGCGAGAAATTGATCGAAAGGTTTTTGACGATCCAAATGAAAATGAAGGAGATCTCGACGCATGAACTGCCACTCATCACCAGCACGATGGTGTTTGAAACTGACCAGGGAACCTACAATATGGGCTTTGATGGGAACAGCGTGATGATCGGTTCCAATCGATACCGGATTACAGATGATTATATAAACGCGGTCGAGATGATCTTGCTCTCCGAGAATTTGAAATGGGAAGTAACGGAGTACACACCGTTTGATTGGCATTAATGTAAGGCTCGATACAATTTCTTCGCGCGACTGACCAAGCAAGAAAGATTACTGTGAAATTGAGGTGACAGATATGGAAAAAGGGAGTGTTGGGACGGCTCTGTTTACCGGTGTATTTGTAGGGGTGATCATGTTTCTTTATTATTTTCTTGTACCTGATACCAACTTTTTTATTACGGTCGTGGTGGCTGGAGTCTCAGCGTGGATCGGAAGCATGATCGGGAATAAGCTTTTCCCGAATAAACAGTAAAGAACCGGGACAACTGCAAGGTTCGCCAGGCTGGAATGCCGGGGAGACATAAGGTGAAAAGGAGGACTCTCAATGGACACACTGTCAATCCGTGAACTCAAAACCGACAAAGAAATACTAGAAGCGTTTCCCGTAATGAATCAATTGCGCACGCATCTTGATGAAGAAACTTATCTTGGCCTGGTGACAGAGGCGATGCAGAGGGACATGTACAGATTGTTTGCGCTGTATGATCAGGGGAATCTCGTGGCGGTTACCGGATTCAAGCCGATGATCACTCTTTATTACGGGCGATTCGTATGGGTATGTGACTTGGTGACGGATGAAACCAGACGCTCAACCGGGTACGGCGAAAAGCTTCTTTCCTATGTGCATGACTGGGCAGAAAATAACGGCTATCAAAGTGTTGCCTTGTCGTCGGGACTGCAGCGAACCGACGCCCATCGGTTCTACGAAGAAAAAATGGGATATGACAAGGTCAGCTATGTCTTTAAGAAGACACTGGATTTGTAGGCGCATAATGACTTGTCACGCCTTTTTCATTTGGAAATAAAAAGCACCCGTCCCGACGGGTGCTGGTTATCGCATACATTCCGCTTTCACAGGATCACCGGCAGTTCCTTCACGCCCCTCACGATCATGCCCGGCCGCCACTCCAACTCGTCCGGGGCTGTCCCCAGGCGGCTCTCCGGAAAGCGGTTGAAGAATGAGCTGATGGCAATTTCGCCTTCCAGGCGGGCAAGCGGGGCGCCGAGGCAGGTGTGGATGCCGAATCCGAATGCGAGGTGGACGCTTTTCTTCCTCGTGATGTCAAAGACTTCCGGATCGTCGAACTTTTCCGGGTCATGGTCGGCAGAGTTCAGAATGATGATGACGAGGTCGCCTTTCTTCATCAGCTGTCCCTTGAACTCCAAATCCTCACCGGCCCATCTGGACGTGCTGAACTCGACGGGCCCCTCAAAGCGGAGGATTTCCTCGACCGCCTTCTTGATCAGGTCCGGCTGTTCCTTCAGCAGCTTTAGCTGGTCCGGGTGCTGCAACAACGTCATGACGCCGTTGCTGATGAGGTTCACCGTCGTTTCATGGCCGGCGATGATGAGCAGCGAGACGACGCCGTACAGCTCCTGCTCGGTCAGCCGGTCGCCTTCTTCTTCGGCGATGATGAGCCGGCTGATCAGGTCGTCGGCAGGATGCTCCCTCAGCATCGCGAACCGCTTCCCGAGATACTCCACGAACGCCTGCATATGCTGTCCGATATCGCCGGCGTAGTCTCCGCCCGAACCCTCGATCATGGCGTTGGACCAGATCCGGAAATTGTCCCGGTCTTCTGCGGGAATGCCGAGGATTTCGCAGATGACGATGATCGGGAGCGGGAAGGCGAATTCATCGATCAGGTCGACGCGTTCTTTTCCCTCCATCTCATCGAGCAGCTCATCGGCGATTTCCTGGATGCGGTCCCGCATGCCGTTGATCATCTTCGGGGTGAATGCGCTCGACACGAGATTCCGAAGCCGCTTATGCTCCGGCATGTCCGCAAACAGCATGTTCTGCGTGAAGCACGCTTTTGTATTCGGGAGAGCCTCCGGATAACTTCGAAAAGTCCTTGATGAACCTCGGTTCCCTCAGCGCTTCGATGGCATCCTCGTACCTCGTGATAAACCACGCCTGATTGCCGTCCGGCAGCAGCTTCCGGAACACCGGCTCTTCTTCGCGAAGGGCCGCGTACGCAGGGTAGGGGTTCTTTCTGAATGCGTCGGTGAATATGGATTCTTTGATGGATTCAATGGAGCTCATAAGGGTTTCCTCCTCTATGTTGATCCGGCGTGTTCCACTGTAGAAGTTCCCTTTGAGCGAGACGTTTAACCCCCGCGGCCGTGCGTCGGCAAAACTGTAAACCGCAGTGACTTGCATAACCGTTTCCAAATCAACATAGCTTCTAATCCGAATACATACAAATGACCATCACTCATCGAAGGAAGGAATCCATGGTTCCCATCTGGGTCATCGGCTTTGCATCCACTTTCCTCGGAGTGGGGATCGGCGGATTGATTTCTCTCCTGATGAATGAAAATCCAAAAAGCACGGGAATGGTGTATGCAATTTGCACCGGCGCCATTTTAGGGTTGATCGGCTTTGAAATCATTCCGGAGGTTCTGCGGGATGGCGGCTGGACGGTCGTGGCCGCAGGTTTTCTTGCCGGCGTCACCCTGTTTTGGTGGATTCATCTGATATTCCGTTTTACCTCTTCGCCATCCGTTCAGACAACGATCAGGCCGGGGATTTTATTGATGGCGGCCATTGCCGTCCATAACTTTCCGCTCGGGATCATGATGGGGAGCGGCGATCACGTTGATATGAGTTCCGCATTGATGAAGACACTCGTGCTACACAACATCCCGGAGGGCATGATTTTATTCATGCCTCTGTTTGCAGCCGGTTTAAAAGTTGGGCCGATGTTCGTCATTTCCACTCTGATCGCTTTACCAGTCGGGGCAGGGGCTGTTTTTGGCGAATTGCTGGGATTGGGAAACGAAAGACTGTCCGCTTTTTTGATCAGTCTTTCGGTCGGCATGATCTACAGGGTCGCCGTGAAGGAGATTTACCCCGAAGCCGTCCGTCATTCGTCGAACGCGTACAGCCTATGCATCGCCGTCCTTTCTTTCTTGCTGATGGGCCTGTACCTGCTCCTGATTTGAATAAAATCCGCATACCCGACGGCTTTGCTCTGCGCGCCGGCCGGGTATTCTTTTTGGAGTCAAAGATTGATTATCTGCTGTAGCGATTTTGATCCTATATTGTTATGCTATTCAAATAGTATAGACGAATTCGAAGGGAGACGGGGACATGTTTGCTGCATTGACACCGATGGACTGGAAGCGCAGGGCGCTGAAGTATTACCCGGAGAAGGTCGTCGTGATCGACGGAGACAAGGAATTCACTTACAAGGAATTCGGGGAGAGGGCGGACCGGCTGTCGGTTGCCCTTCAAGAGGCGGGGATCCGCGAAGGGGACCACGTGGCGGTCATGCTGCCGAACACCCACTACATGCTTGAGTGCTTCTACGGCATCTGTCAGATGGGCGCGGTCATGGTGCCGCTCAACTACCGGATCACCGCATCAGACATGGAATACATCATTAATCACAGCGACGCCAAGATGCTCATCGTCGATGAGGAGTTCAGCGCGCCGATCGAGGAGATCCGGGACCGGCTTTCGCTCGAGAAGATCATCGTCGTTGAAGTGGAAGGCGAGACGAATGGACTGGCTGCGGTCGATTATGAAACGTTCATCCGGGAAATTCCGGAGGATGCGCCTGTTCCGTACGCGGAGATCGACGAAAATCAGCTTCTGACACTCAATTACACGAGCGGCACGACGTCGAGGCCGAAGGGCGTCATGCTGACGCACCGCGGCAACTACCTGAACGCCGCCAACTTCATGTATCACCTCGGGGTCCATCATGATGACGTTTACCTGCACACGCTTCCGATGTTCCACGCGAACGGCTGGGGCGGCGTCTGGGCGATCACGGCGACAGGCGCGACCCATGTATGCCTTCGCAAGGTCGTCCCGTCCGTCATCCTCGACTTGTTCGAAGACAGGAAGATCAGCCTGCTCTGCGGCGCGCCGACCGTCGTCAACATGCTCGTCAACGAACCGAAAGCGCAGGAAGTGGAACTCTCCGTGAATCCGCGCATGGCGACGGCCGGATCGCCGCCGGCCGCTGCACTCATCGGACGTGCGCAGGACCTGCTCGGCCTCAACATGATGCACGTGTACGGCCTGACTGAGACGTCGCCGTTTATCCTGTACAGCGAATGGAAGCGAGAATTCGACGGCAAGACGGCCGACGAGCAGGCGGTGATCAAGGCGCGCCAAGGGATCGAACTCGCCTTCAACGGCGAGACGAAAGTTGTCCGCGAAGACGGCACGGAAGTCGAGTGGGACGGCCAGGAGCTCGGCGAGATCATCACCCGGGGCAACGTCGTCATGGACGGCTATTACAAGGATCCGGAGAAGACGGAAGAGGCGATGCGGGGCGGCTGGTTCCATACGGGCGACCTCGCCGTCACCCACCCGGACGGCTACGTCGAAATCCGGGACCGGGCGAAAGACATGATCATTTCCGGCGGCGAGAACATCTCATCGACCGAGATCGAAGGCGTGCTTTACCGCCACCCATCAATCGTCGAAGCGGCCGTCATTGCGGTGCCCGACGAGAAGTGGGGCGAAGTGCCGAAAGCGATTGTTGTGCTGAAAGACGGGCAGAGCGTCACAGAAGCCGACATCATCACCTACTGCCGGGACAACATGGCCCACTTCAAGGCACCGAAGTCGGTGGAGATCGTCGATGAACTCCCAAAAACCGCAACGGGGAAACTCCAGAAGTTCAAACTGCGGGAGATGTTCTGGGAAGGGGCAAGGAAGGTGAACTAATTTAGTGGAAAGGCGATGCCTGCGGGGCATCGTCTTTTGCTGGATAAAGGGCGAGTGAGACGCAAAGGCGCGCGAGTGAGACGCTTTGCCGCCCGAGTGAGACGCTTTCGCGTTCGAGTGTGTCGCTTTTGATCATCATCCCTCTAAAAAATTGAAAAACCGCCGGACGGCTTGTCCGGCGGTCAGACTGTAGACAAAACGGACCCAAAAGAAATCTTTTGGGGTCGTTTTGTCATTTTAGTGGATATTT
>NZ_JBHLWY010000002.1:0-17418 GCF_042432615.1 Bhargavaea ullalensis | reverse complement strand
GGACGCATCCGGGCTTGAGTCGGACAGGTTATTTGTTCCAGGGACGAGTCGGACGCATCAGGCGCTGAGCCGGACGGATCACCCCTTGAACCGGACGCATCCGGGCTTGAGTCGGACAGGTTATTTATTCCGGGGACGAGTGGGACACATCAGGCACTGAGCCGGACGGATCACTCCTTGAACCGGACGCATCCGGGCTTGAGTCGGACAGGTTATTTATTCCATCCCTCTATATCGTGCAGATGTACCGACCTCCTCATAAAAACAGACCGGGAAGAGCCCCGCGAGGCTTTTCCTGGTCTGTTTTCCAATAGCTTCATTCGATGCCGGGTTTGTAAAATTGGCGGTTGTCGAGCGGGAAGAGACGCTCGGTGAATTCGCCGGGTGCCGTTTTGGCGAGCGCCCGGTCGAGCATGTTCATTTTGGCGTCGATGTTGTCGATGTAGTGGAGAATCTCCGCTTCCTTCAACATCGGCTTTTTCGGGCTGCCCCACTCTTCCTTGCCGTGATGGGAAAGGACCATATGCTGCAAGAGCATGACTTCTTCCCCTTCGATGCCGAGTTCCGCGGCCGCCATGGCAATTTCGTTCACCATGATCGAAATATGGCCGAGGAGATTCCCCTGCACTGTGTAGACGGTGCCGACAGGGCCGGACAACTCGATGACTTTGCCGACATCATGCAGGATGATTCCGGCGTACAGCAAGTCTTTGTTCAGGCTCGGGTAAAGGGTGGCGATCGCCTTTCCGAGTTTCAGCATCGAGACGACATGGTCAATCAGTCCCGACACGTAGTCGTGGTGGTTTTTCGTTGCGGCCGGATAGACGAGGAACGACTCCCGGTGTTTCTTCAAAAGATGCCGGGTGATCCGCTGGATGTTCGGGTTCACAATTTCAAAGATGAACGGCGACAGTTCTTCATACAGCTCGTCCTTCGTCTTTTTTGCACTCGGCACCAGGTCGGAAATCTGGACGGCTTCTTCCGCTTTCGCCGGCCGGATGCTTTTGATGCGGAGCTGGGTCCGTCCGCGGTAGTCTTGCACTTCCCCGCCGACGCGCACAATGGAGGCCGGCTGGTAAATCTGCTCATGTTCATCTTTTGCATCCCACAGTTTGGCTTCGATATCCCCGGTCTTATCTTGGAGAATCAGTGTCATGAAGGGGCTTCCCTGATTCGTCGTCCCCTTCGTCGCCTGCTTGATGAGCAGGAATGTTTCCACCCGGTCGCCCGGCTTGCAAGTGCCGATCCCTTTCATCTTGTCAACACATCCTTCCCGCTCCCCGCGCCTGCGACATCGATGATCGACGCATCCGTAAACGCTGTGCACATGTCATCGTGGCAAGTAAAATAGAGGAACTGATGATCTTTCTTCCATTCTTCCATTAATTCTATCATATGGCCAAGCCGTTCCCGGTCAAAATGGACGAAGGGATCGTCCATGATGATCGGGAACGGTGCCTTTGCCTTGAGCGATTCAGCGAGTGCAAGGCGGAGCGCGATATAAGCCTGTTCTTTCGTGGCCTGGCTCAGCTCATGAATGCCGAAACGGACGCCGTTCCGGCTTTCCGCCTCAAACCGGCCGTCCAGATTCAAATGGAGGCCCGCCTGCGCCCCGCCGGTAAGCCGGTTGAACAGCCGGCTTGCCTGGTTGATCGCATCCGGCAGCTTTTCTTCCTTCATCCTGCCGACTGTCCGGGCGATGGCATTGCCTGCTGCTTTGCGGGCGGCCCATTCGCGGGCAAGCCGGCGGAATTCGGCCTTCTTCATCTCAAACAGCTGCAACTGTTCATCATATGCCCGGTCCGTGAGGAGATGCGCCATTTGTGCTTCAATGTCGGCCCGTTCCTCCATCAGGCGGTCGCGCTCTTCCGCAAGTGCCCGGAGCATTTTTTCCTGTTGCTCCAACCGGGCAAGGATCTCCGTCTCATCAGGCGTGCCGTCGAACGGTCCGCCGATCGATTCCAGCTGCCGTTCAACGGAGAGGAATTCCTTTTGTAATTCTGCTCTTCTCGCTGCCCGTTCGGCAGCTTCATAATAGGCCGACTCGTCTTCCACCCCGGCTTCCCCGAACAGCCGCCGGATCTCTTCAGTCAGGCTTTCGTGGAGAACCTCTTGTTCGTTCAGCTCTTCCTGCAGCCGGTCCTGCTCCTTATGAAGCCGGACACGCGCCGTACGGTTTGCCAAAAGCTCGTCCGACACGTCCCGGAGTCGGCTGAACAGCATCTCGTCGTTCACGCGAGACCCCAGAATCTGCTGGATGCGCCCGCGGATGTCCTCCATCCGGCCAGCGGCAACTTCAAGCCGGCGAGCCTCGGCTTCCTGCCGGCGGGCGGCCTCCTGTGCTTCCCGGATCAACCGGAACATCTCCGGCACGAGCGAAGGGGACGGCAAACCTTTCACGCCATAATGGGCGACAAACCCAATCAATTCCCGCTCCATTGCCGATCTGTCCCGTTCGGCCTGAGCCTGTTCTTTCTTGAGGGCCCCGACTTCCTGCCGCATCCGGTCCTCTTCTTCCGCCAGACGGTCGAGTTCGGCAAAATGGCGGCGCACCCTGTCGGCCAGCCGTTCCATCTCTTCTTCTCTGCCACCGAACCGGGCAAGAAGCTTCTCTTCCTCGGAGTTGAGCCCGCCCTCCCCGCTTCTCCCCCTCAAAAGATAGGCAACAGCAACAATGAGCAGCCCGGCAGGCAAGAGCAGCCACTGACGCGTGAAGACGGCGAGCAGAGAGAGAAGCGCACCGAGCCCAATGAGAAGGAAAACCGATGTTTTCCCGGTCTGTTCCGTTCCTTTCTTCGCCTCGGCCCGGGTCAGTTCCCTCCGGATTTCCGGCCATTTGGCGGCGAGATCCACTTCGCCGTCATCAGGCCCGCTTTGCGCAAGCTGTTCCGCCCTTTCCGCCAGCCTGTGTGCCTCGGCTTCTCGTCCGGCAACCCGGTCGTCCACGATCCGTTGTTTGTCCAAGGCTTGCTGATGGCGGCCGGTCAGCCTGTGAAGCTCTTCTTCCTTTTGGAGGGATGCGTCCGCGTCCGACAGGCGTGCGGCGGCGTCTTCACCGAGCCCGATCCTGCCGGCCAGGTTCCTCCGTTCTTCTTCAAGATCGTCGATCGCTTCTTTTGCCCGGCGGACCGTCGATCTTGCCTCATGCCAATCCGCTTCTTCCGCCAAGACCGAAGTCACACGGGTAAGTCGTTTTTCATCCAGCGCATCCGGCATGGCCGTCTGAATCTTGGTGATCCGTTCTTTTATGGTGGAAATGGCGGCTTTGGCCGCAAGCACCCTGTCTTTTGCCGCTTCATAGCGACGGATGCCGTCCTGCGGAAACGGGGCTTCCCCGATCTGCGCCAATTCTTCCCCAATCGAGCGCTTGGCGGATTGGAGCGGCAAAGCCTGTCTTAAAACCCCCAATGTTCGCCGGCGCTCTTCACGCTCCATCATTTCCCGGGAAATTTCGTCAAGCCGGCGCCTTGCTTCGGCAGATCTCTCCTTCATTGGGGCATAGCCGTCCGCTTTGTTCCTGTATTGTGCGAGTTCGTTTTCCATTTCCCGCAGTTCGGCCACGAGCACATTCATCTTCGGCACCCTGCCGGACCTCTTGAACAGACTTTCCGCCTCTTTTTGCATGCGGGTTTCCAGCGCAGCCAGATTATCTGCGCCGGTCGTGCCGGATGCAATGAGTGCACGCCCCAGCTCTTCTTCGTTCATCCGTCCGATTTCCTGCAACTGCAGCAGCGAGAAGGAGAAAATCGACTCGAATGATTGCCGGTCGTGTCCTCTCAGCAGGATGGAGAGCGCCTCCTCGCCGCCGGTCCGGCCGTCCGAAAAGCGGACCGTCACTTCCCCCGCCGAGCGCCCGGCCACCCGCTCGATCACGCAAGGGCCGAATTCCGGATCTTCAATATGCAGCTGCCCGCCATAGGCGCCTCCGGCTTTCGGCTCATATCGGAGAAGGTCGGCATTGCGCTGCGGAAACCCGAACAGCGTATGAAGAATGAACTGCCGCATTGTCGTCTTTCCGGCTTCATTGCCGCCATAAAGGACGTTGATGCCTTCCGCCAGGCTGACGGTGACGTCCGAGTGCTTGCCGAAGCCGTAAATGACAAGTTTTATGATTTTCATCATTCCGGCGTCCCTCCTTTTCCGATTCCCGATGCGAGCAGCCGCTCCGCCTCCGCCTTCACTTCTTCAATAAAATCCGCGTCGGCCGGCTCCACGTATCTGTACGCCTGCCGATGGCCGTACAGGTCACTGAACAGCTCTTTCCATTCCGCCTCCTCCCAGCTCTCCAGTTCATGTGACACATCCCGGTAAAGTCCGACCGGCATATCAACAGCAGGTTCTTTCCTGAACGATAGGCGGTGGACCCCGATGCCGGGCAGCCGGTCCGCCGCGGCTTCCCTCAGGAATGCCACCCACTCATCCCCGGGCGCACCGGAGAACAGTTCGTCGTCCGGAGCGATCCCGGTCAGGACCAGATCGGCGATGCCCGGTCCGTTTTTTGAATGAAACCGTTGGAGTGCATCCAGGCAGGCAGAAATCCATTCATCCGCATGCCGGATTCCCTCACAAGGCACTTCCACCCGGCCGAACACGAGCGCTGAGGAAGGAATGAACGTCAATGCCGGGCTGCCTTCGCCGATTGTGACTTCATAAAATCCTCTGACCCCGGTTTCATTGCGATGAAGCCCCTGGATATTGCCGGGATAGACGACCGGGGGCTCCTCGCTCAGCAGGCTGCGTTTATGGATATGGCCGAGCGCCCAGTAGTCATAGTTCTTGGAGAGCAGCTCGCCGATGCTGAACGGCGCATAGACGTCATGCACCTCGTCGCCCCGGATGCTTCCGTGGAGCATGCCGATATGGATCGTTCCATCGTTCGCGGTTGCCTCCGGATAATCGCCGATGACCGGCTCCGTCACATGCCTCTCCGGATAACTAAATCCATGGATCCGGACGGTTTTTCCCCTCGCCTCCAGCGAGAACGTGCCGACTTCCGGCCCGAACACCCGTACATTTTCTGGCAGGGAAAAACGGACCCATCGGCCGGCGAGGTGGTCGTGGTTGCCGTGAGACATGAACACGGGGATACCGGCGGATGCAAGTTCTTCCATCCCTTTTCTGAAGACCTCCTGTGCCTTCAGGCTCCGGTCCTCTCCGTCGTAGATATCTCCGGCAATGAGCATGAAATCGGGACGGGTCTCAACCGCATGGCGGATCAGCGTGCGGAACGCATTGAATGTACTTTCCCGGACAGCCTCGAGCAGTTCCGTTGACAGGCCGGTGAACCCCTTGAACGGACTCCCCAGATGCAGGTCGGCCGCATGGATAAAACGGATGGACATCGGGACACCTCCAATAAGCGAATGTTTGTTCTTATTCTATCATATTTGGCGGGAGAGTGGGAGAGTTGGCTTGAAAGGCGGTCCTGTTGGCGGGAAGTTGCAGGATCGGGGAGTTCGCATATAGAGCGGGGGGCGCACTTAGAGGAGCGAGTTCGCACTTAGAGCAGCGGATTGACACTTAGAGCGACCCGTTCGCACTTAGAAAGGAGAATTCGCACTTACAGCAACCTGTTCGCACTTAGAAAGGAGATTTCGCACTTACAGCGAACTGTTCGCACTTAGAAAGGAGAGTTCGCACTTACAGCGAACCGTTCACACTTAGAAAGGAGAATTCGCACTTACAGCGACAAGTTCGCACTTAGAGAAGAGAATTCGCACTTACACGCACCCGTTCGCACTCAGAGAAGAGAATTCGCACTTAGAGCGACCCGTTCGCACTTAGAAAGGAGATTTCGCACTTACAGCAACAAGTTCGCACTTAGAAAGGAGAATTCGCACTTACAGCAACCCGTTCTCACTTAGAAACCAGTTCGCACGTGGACAGGTCCATTGGTACAAACGAGAAAAACCCGCACAGGCCAGTGGAGGCGTCGCCTGTGCGGATTCGTTGGTTTCCGTTTTATTCCTTCCCGAGCTGGAGGGCTTTTTTCAGGTCCTTCAGTGAGCGGGACGGGCCGTACATGAGGACGCCGCCCTTGTAGACGCGGGCGCCGAACCAGCCGAGAACAGCGATGGTGAGCACCATGATCGCAATAGACAGGAGCGGTTCCCACAGAGGCAGGTCGAGCATGCCGACGCGCAGGAACATGACGAGCGGTGCGAAGAACGGGAAGTAGGACGTCCACTTCACGTAAGCCGCATCCGGCGTGCTGAGCCCGGTCACTGCAATGATGAAGGCGATCACGATGAGCATCGTCATCGGCATGATGAGCGACTGGACGTCTTCCGTCCGGCTGACAAGCGATCCAAGCAGTGCGGCGAGCACGGCATAGAGGAAATAGCCGAGCAGGAAGAAGATGACCGCGTAGACGATCGTCATGGCATTGATGTCGGAAAATCCGAAGAACTCAAATGCCCCTTCGGACAAGTCCGACATCGCCGAAGACGTCTTCAGCGAAATATAGCCGAATACGCCGAACAGCGCCATTTGGAGCAGGCCGAGCGAACCGATGCCAAGCACTTTGGCGAACATGTGCTTCACCGGGGAAACGCTGGAAATGAGGATTTCCATCACACGGGATGATTTCTCCGTCGCCACTTCTGTCGCAATCATGCTGGAATACATGATGACGGCGAAGTAAATGAGGAACATGAGCACGTAGACGAGTCCGCGCGCCTGGTTCAACTCTTCCTCGGTCTTTCCGGAATCGGACAGGGTTGTCTGTTGGAAGGCGACCGGCTCGAACAGGGCGCCCGCTTCCGCAGGAGACAGATTGAGCTGTTCCGCACGGAGTTCCGTCTGGATCGACTGGAGCGCTTCCTGCAGCATCATCGGGAATCCGAATTCCATCGAGTCTTCAGACACATATTCCGCATTGAGCGTGCCGCCGCCCGCGGCAAGGATCAGATAAGCGTCGATGTCCCCTTCCTTCACCTGGTCGTCAAGAACGTTCCGGGACTCAACCGACACTTCCGGGATCGTCTCCTCGCCCATTGCCTTCAGCTGATCGCCGAGCCGCTGCACGATCGCGCCGTCTTCCGTGATAACCGGCAGCGTGTCGCCCGCTTCGTCGCCGCCGCCGAACTTGTCGATGATCGTCGTGATGTTCGACAACAGGAAAATGCCGGCGATGACGATGGCAGTCGTGATGATGAATGATTTCGTGCGCGCCTTCGTGACAAATGCCTGTTTGAAAATGATCCAGAAATCACGCATGCTCCGCACCCACTTTCGCAATGAAGATATCCTGAAGCGACGGCTCTTCGATGCTGAAATGGCGCACCGGACCGGACTTCAGCGCTTCCTCCAGCAGGCGGCCGGCCGTCTCGTCGTCCGCCACCTGGAACACCGCCCCGTCCAGCGCATAGGACGAGTTCTGCACCCCGGTGACCGACTGCAGGCCCGTAATATCGTAATCTGAGCGGATGCGCACGTTCTGCCTGCCGAACGACCGCTTCACTTCACGGAGCGATCCTTTCACGACCTGCTTTCCGTGATCAATGATGCTGAGTTGCTCGCACAGTTCTTCGACGTGGTCCATCCGGTGGCTCGAGAACACGATCGTCGCGCCGGCGTCCCGAAATTCCTTGACCGCGCCTTTGAGCATTTCCACATTCACCGGATCGAGTCCTGAAAACGGCTCATCCAGAATCAGCAGCTCGGGATTGTGCATGAGCGAGGCGATCACCTGGATTTTCTGCTGGTTCCCTTTTGACAGTTCCTCGACTTTTTTGCTTTGGTACTGCGGCACTTCAAAGCGCTCGAGCCATTTTTTCAGCGCCGCCTTTGCATCGCTTTTCTTCATCCCGCGGAGTTCCCCGAGAAAGACGAGCTGATCCTCGACTTTCATCTTCGGATAAAGTCCCCGTTCCTCCGGCAAATACCCGATCTCATGGCTTGTGCCGTACGTGATCGGCTTCCCTTTCCATCTCACCGTTCCGCCGGTCGGCGTGAGCAGCCCGAGGATCATCCGGAATGTCGTCGTCTTCCCCGCACCGTTCGCCCCGAGGAATCCGTACATCGTCCCTTCCCCGACGGTGAGCGTCAAATCATCCACCGCCGTGAAGTCCCCGAATTTCTTAGTGACCTGTTCCAGTTGCAGCGTCATCGTCTCGCCCCTTTCCATAATCCTTGTACGCATACAGAAGGTTAAAAGTTTCGCTTCAATTTCTCCTGGCTGCAATGCCGGCTCCGACACCGTAAGAAATCATATGCAGCATGTACACCGCCATGAGGACGAAAAACGCGGTGCCCGGCGGTTCCATGAATAGAACGAGCGCCCAGGCGATCAAGAGGACAAATGTCGTCACGGCCCACGAGAACGACCGCGCCGACTCGTGGATTTTCTTGTACCGTTCATCGAACCTGCGCTCTTTTTTCCCTTTGCGCCAGCTGAAATAAAACACGATCAGCGTGATGACGATACCGAGCGGAAGCCCGGCCAGGAACGAACTCATTTCAAAGCCTTCGTACATAATCAATCCTCCTCCGGATCAAATAAATCTTCAATGCGGCACCCGAACACCGCACCCAGCTTGAAGGCAAGCTCCAGCGACGGATTATACCGCCCCTTCTCAAGCGAAATGACCGTCTGGCGCGAAACCCCGAGCGTCTCCGCGAGTGCATCCTGAGTCATCCCGTGCTCGGCCCGGTTTTCCTTGATGTTGTTTTTCATGGGCGCCTCCTACATCCTTTTTGTCAGCACAATCATCGTAACTAAATTGGTGATCCCGAGGACGAAAAGGGCAATCAAGGCCGTTTCTATCCCGTCCGGATGAATGATCCCGCCCAGTTGAACAACAATCATCAGCAGGAGAAAGCCCATCAGGATCATGGCGCTGAGTGACAGCGAACTCTCCCTGATCCTCCTCCACCGCTCATCCTCTCCCTCACTGTGGAGAAGAAAATAGCGGTTGGATAAAAAGGCCACTCCGATTAAAAATGGAGGCAATCCGTTTGTCCAGGAAACGTCGCCTGACCGGATGCCCGGAATCAATCTCAGAACTCCCCATAAGAATACGAGGCCGGCCAAAATACCGAGCAAATTTCTCTGGAATGCTGTGCTTCTTTTCATCTTTTCTTCCGACCTCCCGTTGAGTAAAGCTCCCTTTACGTAAAGGATACTTTACCTAAACGTCCGGTGTCAAGCCTCCTTTACATCTCTTTTATATTATTTTTCCGAAATATCTTTTATAATGAGAGAAAGGAAAGGGGGCGATGGGGAGATGAAGACATACAAGCTGACCGCCTACAAGCCGGACGGGGAACTGATCACCGAGGAGACATTCGAAGCGGAAAACGATGACGCCGCGAAAGAAAAAGGACGTGCGCTTCTCGACGAGAAGGGGCTCGCCGACCAAACACACCGGCTCGCGTCTCCGATGGGCAAGCTGCTTTTGTTCCATTCCTGAGGACCACACAAAAACCCGCCAGACCGGTTCATCCGGCCTGGCGGGTTTCTTCGTTTATTCGCCTTTGAAAATGGGTTTGCGTTTTTCAACGAAGGCGGAGATTCCTTCACGGTGGTCGGCGGTCTGGCGCATCGCCTGCTGGGCGTCACTTTCGAGCTGAAGAACGCTGCGGAGTTCTTCGAGTTTCGGCGTGTGGAGGATTCCTTTTGAAGCGATCATCGCGCTGATCGGCGTCTTCAAAAGCTGCCCGGCCATCGATTTTGCATGGTTGGCGGCCGCTCCATCCGGAACCACTTCGTCGATGAGGCCGAGCGACTTCGCTTTTTCGGCCGTCATCACTTCTCCCGTCCAGATGAGCTGCTTCGCTTTCGGCACCCCGATCCGCTCCTTCAGGAAGAAGTGGCCGGCACCGTCCGGAACGAGCCCGATGCCGATGAAGTTCATCGCAAGCTTGGAAGATTCCTCGGCGATGACAACATCACAGCCGAGCGCCATGCTGAAGCCGAGCCCGGCCGACGCCCCGCTAATTGCGGCGATCGTCACTTGCGGCAGCGTGTAGAGGGCTTCCGCGAGACGCGACACGTCAACCATCACTTTCCCGATGTCCATCGGGCTTTCCGGATCGGTCATTTGCTTGATGTCACCGCCGGCCGAAAACGCCCGGCCCTCGCCCCGGATGATGACGAGCTGGACTTTCCGGTCTTCCTTCAATTCCTCGAACGCATCCGCCAGTTCCCTCATCATCGTGTCGTTCATCGCGTTCATCGCATTTGGCCGGTTCAGCACAACTTGCGCCAAGCGCCCTTCTCGTTCCAGCCTGATCGTTTCATATGCCATCTATTCCAACACCCCTTCTTTAAATGAACACCCATTCATCTTCAGTAAAGGTTTCGCTGCCGGGCGCATAATTCCCTTTATTTCATCGCTATTTTCTCAAAGTTCGACAATCTGCGCTCTCACTTGCACACCGCTGCCATGATATACTCGTCACGTATGACGACAATGTAGGAGGAATTGAATGGGACCCTTTTCGCTGGTTCTGATCGTGCTATTGGCGGCTGTTCTGATCTACCTGGCCATACGCTTCCTGGTCGGTGTTTATCAAGGCTATAACAGAAAATAATAGCAGGTTCGTTATGGAAAGCACCTTTTCGGGTGCTTTTTGAGTTGCGGGCAATTGAGGATGACTATGCGAACAAGTCTGAATTTACTATACTATTTATTGACTTATCATAAAAAAGAAATCAAGGAGGGGGACCTGGGGCATGTACGAGAAAATCTTTAAAGAAATCGTCAGCATGATGCACCACGACTATGCGGGCTATACAGATAAAAAAGGCTGGGACAATCCCGAGTTTTACGAAAAAGAAATACAGGTTTTGGAAAATCGAAATGAATTAACACCCCTTAAATTCGTTGATCTCGTTCAGGATTACTTACTGGATTTTAAAGATCCCCATCTATTTTTCAACCTGACGGAGCCTGAACAAGAAGTTGATCACGGGTTTCGTGCAAGACGGTATCAGGACAAATTATTTGTGACCTCCCTTTCCGGCGAGACTCGTTTGACGCCGGGGGACGCCATCTTGTCATTGGACCATATCCCGGTACAGGAATTAGCGGAAACCCATCGCCGCGAATTAATGGAGAACAAGGCCGAGCGTGAAGACTGGAGACAAGTGATCCCCAAATACCTCACAGCCCAGATTGAGGAGATGAGCGGAAATACCCGGACACTTGATTTGAGGAAGTATAGAAAATCAGAGTACGTGCCACAGCATACGGTCCAACAGGTTGATGATCATACTTTGCTGATGACCTTAACTGACTTTTTCGATCCGACTCCGATCAACGGTTTATTGGAAACCTATCAAGAAGAGCTGGAGAACAGCCGGAATCTCATTATCGATGTCCGCCGAAATCTGGGCGGAAGCACCCTTTCCTATAAACAGTTGGAGAAGTATCTGTTCCCAGAAGGCAGCAATCAGGTCGATTTCAGCTTCTACCATATGAAGGTCAACTGCACAGAGAGAAATGCAGATCTGATCATTAAATCCATTGAGGATGAATTGGATCATGTAGATGATGAAAGCTATCGGAACGCACTCATGGAGTGGAAAGAACAAACTTGGGAAAAGCACAGGGGAAAAGGGTTTGTAAGCTTTGAGGAAGACAGCAGTGACAGTGATTACATGGTCACCGGACAGCCCTTCCCGGAAAACATCATCGTTTTGATTGACAATTACTGTGGCAGTGCCGGCGATATATTCGCTTATTTGTGCAAGCAATCCCCGAAAGTCACGATGATCGGCCGTCCGACAATGGGTGTAAACGATTATTCCAACCTGTCTGAAATGGTGTGGGATCATCAATTTAAACTCATGTATGCCACATCCAGATTGACCCAGCTCGACAGCCGTGAACAAAATGCGGAACAAGGGATCCGACCGGATGTGTACATCCCTTGGACGCCTGAACATATTCATCAAGATCAAGATATGGAAAAAGCCCTGGCCATGCTTGTTACTGACGCGCTCTAAAGTCCCGCAATTGACGGTGTCTGTTGTCCAACTTTTGACGAAGACCTTGTCCAGAAAGATCGCCAAAACCCTTTCTGAAAATCAAAATACTTTGAAGGGGCCAGGGGGAAAACGGAACGTTTTCCCCCTGGCCCCTTCACGTTCAATTCAGCTCACCCTCGATCACCTGACGGACCATATGGTCGTCAATCACCCGGTGTCCGTGGCCCGATCCAAAGATCAGGCAATGGGTGGCCGCCTTATTGATGAGCCTGGCGGCTCCACCCGACCAGCCATGGATCTCATCAATTGCGGCTGTGGTAAACAGATCTCGGCAGGCCCCCGAGTATTCGATCTGGCGATCGATGTATTGCCCGGTCTCCGACCGGTCAAAATGGGGCATCCGGCACTGAAGGTCGATCCGCTGCCGGATGGCGGCGAAGGACTGAAGTCGGAGCCGGTCCCTCAGTTCGCTCTGTCCGATCAGGATAAGCGCCATCGGACTCTGGGCGTCCATCCTGAAGTTCAGGAGAAATCGCACCTCCTCCAACATTTCCCGGTCGAGAAGGTGAGCCTCGTCCACGATCACCACCGGAGCCAGCTGATGGATGCCCCGCATCAGCTCGATCTCCCGGTGGAGCTGGCGCTTGGCGTCGCCCCGGTAAAATTTGGACTCATGGCCCAGCTGCTCGAGAAGCCCTTTGTAGAAGTGACGAGGGGTGAGCTTGGAATCCGCCAGATACAGCGACTTAAATCGGGAGGTGTCGAGGCTCTCTATGAATTTCCGCACCAGAGTCGTCTTCCCTGTCCCGCAGTCTCCGGTCACCACTGCGAAGAGCTGCCGTTCGGCCGCATAATGAAGCCGGCTCTCGATTTCTTCAAGCGCATGGGTTCCAAGCAGCTCCCCGACAGGGGTATCACGGACGAAGGGAGTGGCCGTCATGCCGTAGAACGATTCATACACGGTCCGGCACCTCCTTCATCCGCTTGAATGAAATGGCGGGCGGCCGGTAGGTCTCCCGTTCTTCGTTCCGCTTTTTCGCTGCGCGGAGGACCCGGGACTCTTCTGCCGGCGCCTGCTGGAGGGTCTCCGGCAGGGCGGGCCGTCTGCCCGCAAACTCCCCGATTTCCAGCTTCTTCGCCGTCCAGGGTTCGTGCCCCTCATGTTCAATCCGGATTTCCTCCGTACTCTCCGGATCATAGATCACATCCACTGTCTGGCCGATAAAGGCGAGTCCAACTTCATATTTTTTGCCATGGAAGCTGATGCAGCCCGACTTGTCGACTTTCCGGGCCTCCGCATGAAGGAAGGCCTCCGTAATCGCCTGTTCCGCGGCGAAGGAGAGTGCCCGGCGGTCCCGCTGGTACGCTTCGAACGGGCTCCGGTTCTCCGGAAGTCCCGAATGGCCCTTCTTCTGATAACACTCTTCCAGCCAGACCGCAAACAGCCGGTTCAGCTCTTCCAGGCTCTTTGGCTTCTCTAGCGCCGCTTCCGCAAGGAAGCCGTCCACTGTGCGGTTGAATCGCTCCACTTTCCCTTTCGATTCAGGGGAATAGGGCCTGGCAAAAAGCAGGCGGATGCCGAGCTTCGAGCACATCCGGCTCATCCACTTCGTCCGATATTGCTTGCCGTTGTCGAAGTAGAAGGCATCGGGCACCCCGTATTCCTGGATGGCCTGACGCAGTGACTTCTCAACGGAGCCGGCTTCAAGCGTCGGATAGAAGGCCGCATGGACAATAAACCGGGTCGCGTCATCGATGATGGCGACCAGGTAAACCTGCTTTTTCTTGCCGTCCGGCCCGATGGGCAGATAGGGGCCATACTTGATGTCGGAATGCCAAAGCTCGTTCCGGCTGCGTTTCTGGAACCTGCGGGCTGCCCCGGGTGTCTGCTGGTAGAGTCGCATCTGACGTGCGCTGTACCCCCGTTCGGCGAGCTTCTCCTGAAGAGTGGAGCGCTTCAGGGATCCGGGTTTCACGATCCCTTCCCACTCGAGTGTCTGGATGATCTGCGCAATGCTCCTCGAAGGAACTTCCCGCCGGAGGAGGACCGCATGGTCCACCGCTTTTTCCATCCAATCCTGCTGTTGGACGGGATGGTTCCGGGCTGCCGGCTTCAGTCCGGCGAATCCCTCTTTCCGGTAAGCCGATATGTATCTTCTCAGTGTCCGTTCCGACAGGCCGTTCTCCGCGGCGATCCGCCGCCTCCTGTCCGCTGCCTCTGCCAATCCCATGCCTGGCTCAAGCAGGGGAGCGATGAGCTGGTAGCGGTTGGCCGCAATCTCTTCCGCCTTTCTATGATCCTTCAAAGAGAATCCCTCCTAACCTGGTTCCCTTTGAGTGTAGATCAGCCCCTGCCGGACAGACAGGCAGAACGGGTATGCAGCCAATAATGATGGTTGGCAAGCGGCCGGACAAGCCGTGCTAGCCATCCGCCTGCGTCGCCAACCAGTTGTCCAATTCGTTGCCGGACGGGCTGCGAACGGTCGGACAGGCCGTTCACAGACAGGTTTATCCTTCCTCGCCGGGACAGCGAAAGCAGGAAGGAAAGCCAGTGCTCCACCAGCGCGATAAACCAGTCTCTCCAACGGAGAAGGGTGGACTGCTCCGCCGGAAGATCGGATAGGTCTGCGGGATCTACGGGCTCTTCAATCGCCGCTTCAATCACCTTCGCCTCGTACCGCTTATAGGGCACCAGGCAATCGGGCAATTCATGATGGATCACTTTGCACTTCCTGCACCGTAGACGCCGGATGGAATAGATCCTTTCTCCGCCGTCCCCGGTCTTTCCTTTCCTCCTCCTGCTTCCGATAACCTGGTAGGCAACAACGTCACAGGCAGGGCAAGGGATGATTTCTCCCGTCGGCTTAACCGAAAACCCCGCTTTCGGGGTTTAAAACCAATGTGTAATCTGATATGATAATCATATACTTTTTGGTGGGGACGCTTCCCGCATGGTCCGGCAAGACCATGCGCTCAGGGGAGGCGTCCTTTTCCTTTCTATAGATTCTTATGGACAGTATATCCGTCAATCTCCGGACAGGCAACGGCATCAACATTTGGTCAGTGGAGACTAGCAATAACACATGCTGAAAGAGGACAAAGTTCTGAGTGACAGGGAGGATAATTAGGAGATAAAGGTATCAAAAAAGCACCCGCCTGGATGCTTCATACTGCAGCCAAAGTGAGCTTCATGAAGTAACACCCATTCAAAAAATGACCACAGCCCTTTTCGGCAATGGTCATTTTTTATTTCTGTTCTTCATGTATCTCATCAATAGAGTCGTCACAGTCACACTTATTTCAACAGTCTCGCCTGATTGCGGGATTTATTTGTATACCTCATTCTCAAGCATTTCAATTCTTTCCCTTAGCTTTCTGTTCTCTTTTTTCACTTGTGAGGATTCATAAAACGCTCCTGCAGCAACAGAAAAAGCAAGCCAAGCCCATAACCAATCCATTCCCGATCCCCTCTATTCCCAGAATTTTTTTGTTTGGGCATTGTCCTATGAAAGAAAATGACTCTGCTTGCCCGCTTTTCACATGGCCACGTTTATTTCGCCGGTACCGGCTCTCCGAACAGCTCGTCCAGTATTTCGATCTTCTTGTCGATCGATTCCGAGTAGCTGAGGATGTAGGCGGCAGGGTCTTTCGGGTTATGGAACTGGGTGATGCGGCCGGTCTGCGGATGGACGAACTTGCTCGAGGCGCCGCAGCCGAGGCCGATGATCGTCTGGACTTCTTCCATGATGACGATGTTATAGATGCTTTCTTCACCCGGCTTTGAGTAGCCGACGTTCTCGAGGTTGCCGAGGATATTTTTCTGCCGGTACAGATAATACGGCACGTAGCCGTTCTCTGCGGTCCAGTTCTCCGCCATGTTCATCATCTTCACGGCGGTTCCGCGGTCGGCGACTTTGTATTTCTTTTTGTTGCGGGTCATCTCGGACGCCCGCTTGAACGACAGCGTATGGACGGTGAGCGATTCCGGCTGGAGCTTTTCCGTCTCTGCGAGCGAATGGACGAATTCCTCGGTGCCTTCGTTCGGCAATCCGATGATGAGGTCCATGTTGATGTTGTTCATGCCCATGTCGCGCGAAAGGTGGAACTTGTCGATCGTCTCCTGCACGGTGTGGAAGCGGCCGATTGCCTTCAACGTTTCGTCGGTGTACGACTGCGGATTCACGCTGATCCGGTCAATATTCCATTTTTTCAGGACGTTGATCTTTTCCGGCGTGATCGTGTCAGGGCGGCCGGCTTCGACCGTGATTTCCCGGACTTCCCGGATATCCGGGAAGAAGGCGAACAGCTTTTCATACAGCGCGTCCATTTCATGCGCTTCGATCGAAGTCGGCGTGCCGCCGCCAAAATACACGCTCGTCACCTTGACGCCGCGCTCTTTCAGCCAGGCACCGATTTCCTCGATCTCGACATGGAGGCCGTCAAGGAACGACTGCACCCGGTTGCCCCGGCGCGGAATCGCATATGCCGGGAATGTGCAGTACGCACACTTCGTCGGGCAAAACGGAATGCCGATGTAGACGCTCACTTCTTCGCCGATCCGGTCGAGATCCGGAATCATCTTCAGCTGCCGCTCGACGATCCGCTTCATGAGCTCGATCTTCTCCGGTGCGATCCGGTACTCGGTCACAAGCCGCTCCGAAATCTCTTCGTGCGTAAGCCCTTCCCTGCGCATCTTGTGGTACAGCTTCGTCGGCCGCATGCCGGTGAGGATGCCCCACGGCTGGACGATGCCCGTCGACTGTTCGAGCACATCGAGGAACACATGCGACAGCACCCGCTTCAGCTGGCGCTTCTCCGCTTTCGGATCCCCATTGTGGGCGGCTTCTTCACTATATTCGGCGCTGAACGAGCCGTGCTCATCCCGAAGATCCGCCTGGCCATGCAGGTTCCCGGCTTCCTCTCTCCAGCTGAATGAAACACGGATCGCCTCCCCGGCGGGCCCGGCTTCCCCGCGGATCATTTCCGTCTCTTCAAAAAACAGATTGGCGATGTTCTGGAACATCCGCACCCAGTCCTGTTCGAACGACTGCTCTATATAAATCGGTTTCATGGCGGTCTCCTTGCTTTTGGTGGAATAAAAATTCTCCAATCATTATAGCATGCGGGGTCCTCTTTCCGTCAGCCAAGAATGACGACCGTCCCCACGCCATATTCAAGACGGTGCCCAAAATTTAGCACGCCAAGCCAAACGACAAGCCTCTCCCGACCAATCTAAACCTCTCTCCAAATCGATATTGGCCCTCCAATCAGCCACGAATCCACTCGCGGGCTGTACGCGCTCACTCGTGCCCTGTACGATGCCACTCACGCACCGTATGCGCTCACTCGCGCTTCCAACGATGCCACTCAGCCCAAACAAATCGAGTAGGAGGGGGTGACTAACCCCCGACCTCTCACACCACCGTACGTACCGTTCGGTATACGGCGGTTCAATCAAGATGAATAACGCAAAGTTTCGTAAC
>NZ_JBHLWY010000019.1:0-2122 GCF_042432615.1 Bhargavaea ullalensis | reverse complement strand
ATCACCCGTTTAATAGTCTGTTATTTTGATTATATATACAGAAACCGCTTGTCTCAACACGCTTAAGGCGGATTGAAGCGGAGGGCCCGAGACACCTGCGGGAAAAGCGTTAGCCGAAGACCCCGCAGAGCGCAGCTCGAGGAGGCTAAGGCAACGCCCGCGGTAAGCGAGGGCCCGCAGCGGAAATCCGAAGGATGTTCAGGAAAAAGAAAAACTGTAGCCAAAGGAGCATTAGGCTCACTTTGTCTACAGTCTGACCGCCTTATGGGCGGTTTTTTTCATGCCGGGCAGACGGCTTTGTATTTGAGCGCGATCAGCTTGTAGGAGACCTCCATGCACGATTCAAGCGGAATCCACAGTTCGTAGGAGTGCTCATAGATCATCCGGATCCGGTTAGCCAGCTCCGACGGGTTTTCGGATTTTTGGAGCGCGGTGATCACATCCGCGATTTCCGTCTCATATCCGTCCTCCCCTTCGCCGAACGGATCCCATTGTTTCAGAATCTCCGCCGCAGAGCGGTTCATTTCCATTGTATCCACTGCCTCACCTGAATTTTTAATTTTTTTATTCTGTAATTATTGTTATCATAACAATTGTCGAATGAAAATGAAAGAGAGGGAAATGATTTGGCGAATTTCACGGAAACAATCAATCGCAGAAGCACCCGGTCCGTCAAGTGGGACCGTTTGAAGGAAGTGTACGGAGTTGAGGACGGCTCGGACATTTTGCCGATGTGGGTGGCCGACATGGATTTCGCGGCTCCGGAACCCGTCATCCGCGCCATGAAGGAGCGGCTCGACCACCCGGTGTTCGGTTATTCCTACATATGCGACGGATGCAAAAAAGCCGTTGCGGACTGGATGCTGGACCGCTACGGCTGGAAAGTGGAATATGACTGGATGCAGTTCGAGCACGGCGTCGTTCCGGCAATCGCGGCGTTCGTCGAAACGTTCAGCGATAAAGGCGACAATATTCTCATCACCAGTCCGGTGTATCCCCCGTTCTTTACGGTTCCGGCTTTGCAGGAACGCAATGTCATCCAAAATCTGCTGTTGGAAACGGACGGCGTCTATTCTGTTGATTTTGACTCGTTTGCACAGGCCATCGACGAGAATGAGATTAAGCTGTTCATCCTCTGCAATCCGCACAACCCGGGCGGCATCGCGTGGAGCCGGGAAGATTTGCGGAAAATCGCGAAAATCTGCGCGACAAAAGACGTCATCGTCTTTGCGGACGAAATCCATGCCGATCTGATGCTCGAAGGCAAAAAGCATATTCCGATGGCGGTCGCTTCCGAGGGGACCGGCGTCAAGCTCGTCACGTCCGTCGCGCCGACCAAGACATTCAACCTCGCCGGTGTTCAGGCGGCCCTCATGATCACGGAAGATCCGGATCTCCGAAAACGGCTGGAACACAATGCGATGGCTCACGGACACTCGAACCTCAACGCCTTTGCGGCCGCCGCCCTGACCGCCGCCTATGAGGAAGGCGGCCCGTGGCTCGAGGAACTGATCGCCGTCATCGAAGATAATATGAAGCTCGTGATCGACACAATTCCAGCAGCCGTTCCGGGCGTGAAAGTCCGCATGCCGGACGCCACTTACCTGCTTTGGATCGATTACCGCGGCACCGGCCTGTCCGAGGAAGAAGTGATGGACCGCCTCCTCAACAAAGGGAAACTCGCACTTGAGCCGGGAACGAAATACAGCGAAGCCGGCCGCGGGTTCCTCCGCATGAACGTCGCCGCTCCTAAATCCACCGTCCAGGAAGGCGTTGACCGGTTCATCCGGGCATTCCAAGACTAATGGAGAAATAGAACAGCCGCCTCATTGAGGCGGCTGTTCAGACTGTAGACAAAACGGACCCAAAAGAAATCTTTTGGGGTCGTTTTGTCATTTTCGTGGATATTTCGCATGTTCTTGCCCATAAAGCCCCTGGGGAGGAGCGGCCGTCAGGCCGGTTTTGGTGCTTTCCATGTCCAGCAGGCCAATTTTTTTAAATTCAGCGCAGCATAAGTAAGCATCGCCTGCATGGACATTTTTGCCTCCCCGCGAAGGGTTGTCCATCGCATGCCACACTTTTCTTTGGCATCTCCAAAACCGCGTTCCACGGTCTCTTTCCG